>NZ_JAQOSR010000038.1:0-56243 GCF_046718885.1 Bradyrhizobium sp. UFLA01-814
TTCGTACTCAAACGAACCACAGTCAATATCCGTCCGGGGGCCTGCGAGGGAGACACCCCCATGGCAACATTTGGCTCAACGCTTCGTCCACCCCCCGGCCTCGACGCCAACCAGCTCACGCCATCCGAGCATCAGCTGCAGATGCGCCGTGCGGTGATCGCCTCCACCGTCGGGACCGCGATCGAGTGGTATGACTTCTTTCTCTACAGCACCGTCACCGGCCTGGTTTTCGCAAAACTGTTCTTTCCGCATTCCGATCCCTGGGTCGGCACGCTGGAAGCCTTCGCCATCTATGCGGTCGGCTTCGTCGCGCGGCCGATCGGGGCTGCGATCTTCGGGCACTATGGCGACCGCATCGGCCGCAAGTCGACGCTGATCGCGACGCTGCTGTTGATGGGCCTGGCGACCGCTGCGGTCGCATTGGTGCCGACCTATTCCAGCATCGGCATCTGGGGCGCGGTGATCCTGACCGTGCTACGCTTCATCCAGGGCGTCGGCGTCGGCGGCGAATGGGGTGGCTCGGTGCTGATGTCGATGGAATGGGCGCGCAACGATCGCTCCCGCGGCCTGATCGCGTCGTGGCCGCAATTCGGCGTGCCCTGCGGGCTGTTCCTCGCCAATCTCGCTGTGCTGGCTTTCAGCCAGATGTCGGGCGACCAGTTCCTGGCGTGGGGCTGGCGCGTTCCGTTCGCGCTCAGCATCGTCCTGGTCGGCGTCGGCCTCTACATCCGGCTCGGCATTCTGGAAACGCCTGTGTTCAGCAAGCTGCTGGCCGAGCGTCAGCTCGACCGCACGCCGATGCTGACGGTGATCCGGGACCATCCGAAGGAGATCCTGCTGTCCGCCTTCGCGCGGATGTCCGAGCAGGCGCCGTTCTACATCTTCACCGCCTTCGTGTTCTCCTACGGCACCGGCACGCTGCACGTTTCGCGCGATTTCCTGCTCACCGCGGTGCTCGCGGCCTCGGTGCTGTCGTTTGTCTCGATCCCGGCGTTCGGGCATCTGTCGGACCAGATCGGCCGCAAGAACATGTACATGATCGGCGCGTTGGTGACCGGCATCTTCGGTTTCATCTACTTCGCGATGCTCAATACCGGATCGGAGTCGATCATCTTCCTCGCGATCATTCTCTCGCTCATTCCGCACGATATGCAGTACGGGCCGCAGGCCGCGCTGATCGCCGAAAGCTTTACCGGACGGCTGCGCTACAGCGGCGCCTCGCTCGGCTATCAGCTCGCATCCGTGATCGCCGGCGGTCCCGCGCCGCTGATCGCGGCGTGGCTGTTCGGCACCTATCATTCGTGGATCGCGATCGCGGTCTACATCGCGCTCTGCGCCGTCATCACGCTGGTCGCGACCGCGCTGATGACCGACTTTACCGGCAAGGACATCAATGCGGCCGGCGCGCATGAACGCCGGGCTTGAGACAGCAATGGAGCAGCAGATGATGAAATGGCGAAAAGAATCGGCGCTCGATCTCTATAACCTCGTCGCCGCGATCTTCCTGCTCGCTGCGCCGTGGCTGTTCGTGCAGGCCAATCCGACCGCGGCGATCGATCTCAGGATCAGCGGTGCGGCGATCGCGATCATGTCGCTGGCGGCGATCGTCGCGTTCTCGATCTGGGAAGAATGGATCAACCTGGTCGTCGGGTGCTGGCTGATCGTCTCGCCCTGGCTGCTCGGCTTCACGCATACCCGCGCGATGCATTTTGCCATCGCCGCCGGCGCGGTGGTGGCGTTCATGGCGCTGCTCGAGCTGTGGCTCGAATACGAGAAGACGCATTTCGGCCCGGACACGCCGCAGGCTGCCGAAAGGCAGTAAGCTCCGCCGCCGGAGAGACCGAGGTGTGGCTCTTCGTCTTTGAGCATGGTCTTCTCGGAAAACCGCTTCGCGCTTTTCCGGATCATGCTCTAGCAGCCGCGGCAAATCCCCTTGATCTTGCGGTCGACGATCGCGTCCTCCTGATCGATGACCTGCTGCGATGTCGATGTCGTCGCCGGAATATCGGCGGCGCGCGGTTGGCGATGGCCGACCGGCGCCGACCACGGCCTGCTCGCGGTTTCGTTTGACGCGTAGGCGCGGGGCTGCTGGACCGCCGCCTGTGCAAAGCAAGCGGTCGCCATTGCCGCGGACATAATCGCAGCCAAGCCCAGTCGTACGCCGGGTCGTCGAAGATCGATCATGAAAATCTCCATACATTCGTCGCCGCGTTTGTGCGCGGCCTTGATGACATGGAGTGCTCCGGTCGCTCCGGTATTCCCCGCTCCATCCGATGTGATCAGGCGCTCGCGGCGCGGTGATCGCGCGTGATGAAATAATTTCCGGGCACTCGCGGTCCTTGATCACAGGAGCCGAGCTAGGTCGGCTTCACCACCGTACGGAGAAATCGCATGACCAAATTGACCCTCGCGGCGCTTGCGCTGGTTGCCGCAGCCGCCTGTTCGGCGCAGGCGTCGGCCGCCGGCAACAACGCTGCGGTGCGGCGCGCCAATGCTTCGATGACGACAACGACGGTCAGCAGCAAGACCACCGATTGTGTGCGCGCGCCGAAGGTCGGATCGTTCGCGACCGCCCCGTTCACCGAGCCGCCCTGCATGCCCGGCACGATGCGCTGACCGCGCACAGCAAAAAGCCCCGGACTCGAGGTCCGGGGCTTTGGGCCTTGCCTCGTCTGCTGAGGCGGTTATTCCGGCTTGCCGATCGTCACCGCGAGCTTGCCGACGCCGTCGACACCGCATTCGAGCTTGTCGGCCACCTGCAGCTGCGAGACGCCGGCGGGCGTGCCGGTCATGATGATGTCGCCGGCGGCGAGCTTCACCTGCTGCGAGAGCTGCCAGATGATTTCAGGCACGTTCCAGATCAGCTCGGTGAGGTCGCCCTTCTGCGCTTCCTTGCCGTTGACGGTGAGCCAGATCTTGCCCGCGGTCGGGTGGCCGATCTTCGCGGCCGGCTGGATCGCCGAGCAGGGCGCGGAATAGTCGAACGACTTGCCGATCTCCCAGGGCCGCTCCTTCTTGCGCGAGGCGATCTGCAGGTCGCGGCGGGTCAGGTCGATGCCGACGGCATAGCCGTAGACATGCTCGAGCGCCTTGTCGGCGGGAATGTTCAGCCCGCCACTCTTCATCGCCACCACCAGCTCGACCTCGTGATGCAGGTCCTTGGTCAGCGGCGGATAGGGGATGGTCGCGCCGTCGGGCACCAGCATGTCGGCATGCTTGCCGAAGAAGAACGGCGGCGCGCGCTCGTCATTGCCCATCTCCCTGATATGCTCGAGATAGTTGCGGCCAACGCACCAGATGCGGCGGACCGGATAGGTGCCGGATTCACCGACGACGGGAAGCGAGGGCTGCGGGGGAAGCGGAATGACGGTGGATGCGGCGTTCATGAACGGGTCCCGGAGGGTTGAAGGAGGGAGCGCGGGCGGTATTTACGCGCTTACGCCGCTCAGGGCTAGTGGCCGCGGCTGCATCCGGCGCAGAGGTGAGGCCAGCTTTCCGCCGAGCGCGGCCGCCTTTGGTCGACAATGGCGGTGGGGCCCATGAGGAAATGGCTTTCGATCGGCGTGGTGCTGATCGTTGTGGCCCTGATCGCCGCCGCCGTCCGCTTTTTCATGGTCGTCCCGGAGCGGATCGACCGGGCGCAGAACAGGGTCCAGCGCGTGGCGCTGGATATCACGCCCGCCGCAACGGACTTGCAGGCGACGCTCGTCGTGGCGGACATGCATGCGGACAGCCTGCTGTGGAAGCGTGACCTGATCGCGCGATCCGATCGCGGCCATATCGATCTGCCGCGCCTGATCGAGGGACACTACGCGCTGCAGGTGTTCTCGTCGGTCACCAAGTCGCCCAGGGGCCAGAACTATGATGCCAACGGCGCCGACACCGACACCATCACGGACCTCGCCATCATCGATCTGCAGCCGCCGCGGACGTGGTTCTCGTTGCTGCAGCGCTCGCTGTGGCATGCCGAGAAATTGCACAGCTTCGCCGAACAGTCCGCCGGACGGCTGCGCCTGATCGCAACGCCGGCCGACCTCGATCGCCTGCTCGCCGACCGCAAGAGCGGCGCGACGGTGGTTGGCGGCATGCTCTCGATCGAGGGTTTGCAGGACATCGAGGGCAATATCGCCAATCTCGACGTGCTCTACGCCGCCGGATTCAGAATGGCCGGTCTCGCGCACTTCTTCGACAATGATGTCGCGGGCTCGATGCACGGCGTCGCAAAGGGCGGGCTGACGCCGCTCGGCCGGCAGGTGGTGCAGCGGATGGAGGCGATGGGCATGATCGTCGACCTCGCGCATGCGAGCCACGCGGCGGTCGGCGAGGTGCTGGCGATGGCGACGCGTCCGGTGGTCTCGAGCCACGGCGGCGTTCAGGCGACCTGCAAGGTCAACCGCAACCTCACCGACGACGAAGTCCGCGGCGTCGCGCGGACCGGCGGCGTGGTCGGCATCGGTTTCTGGCAAGGCGCGGTCTGCTCGCTCGATCCGAAGGACGTGGCGCGGGCGATCGCCCATGTGCGCGACCTGGTCGGAATCGGCCATGTCGGCCTCGGCTCGGATTTCGACGGCTCGACCACGACGGGCTTCGATGCCAGCGAGATCGTCGCCGTGACCCAGGCGCTGATGTCGCGCGGGTTCTCGGAGGACGACATCCGCAAGGTCATGGGCGGCAATGTCCTGCGCGTGCTGCGCGCAGGCATTGCCCCGAGGGGATGACAGGCCCTAGCCGGTGGCGCTGATCGGCGCCAGCGCCAGCGGCGACGGGTCGTGGTGGTGCTGCAGGCGGAAGAACGAGGCGTAACGGCCGCCGCGGCGCAGCAGCTCCTCGTGCCGTCCGCGCTCGACGATCTCGCCGCCCTCGACCACCAGGATCGCGTCGGCATGCATGATGGTGTGCAGGCGGTGCGCGATCACGATCGTGGTGCGGCCCTGGCAGAGATGCTCGATCGCTTCCTGCACCTGCTTCTCGGACTCCGAGTCGAGCGCGGCGGTGGCCTCGTCGAGCAGGATGATCGGCGCGTTCTTGATCAGCGCGCGGGCGACCGCGATGCGCTGGCGTTGCCCGCCGGACAGCTGGGTGCCGTGCTCGCCGACCGGCGTGTCGTAGCCGAGCGGGAAGCTCATGATGAAGTCGTGCGCGCAGGCGGCCTTGGCGGCGTCGACGATCTCTTGCTCGCTGGCGCCCTGCTTGCCGAAGGCGATGTTGGCACGGATGGTATCGCGGAACAGATAGACGTCCTGTCCGACATAGGCGGTCTGCTGCCGCAGCGACTTGCGCGACACTGACGAGATCGGCTGTCCGTCGATCAGGATGTCGCCCTCGCGCGTCTCGTAGAAACGAAGCAGCAAGGCCAGCACGGTTGATTTGCCGCCGCCGGAGGGGCCGACCAGCGCGGTCACCTTGCCGGGCTCGGCCACGAAGCTCATGCGGTTCAGCACCGGCTCGCTCGGCCGATAGGCGAAGCTGACGTCGCGCAGCTCGATCCGCGCGTCGGAGAGTTTCAGGGCCGGCTTGCGGTCATCGGACTGTTCGCTCGCGGGGCTATCGACCACCTCGAGCAGCATCCGCGCGCCGACCAGCTGGCTGTTGAGGTCGATGTTGAGCCGCGCCAGCCGCTTGGCCGGCTCGGTCGCCATCAGGAAGGCGGTCAGGAACGTGAAGAACTGGCCCGGCGTGGAACCGAGCGCCACCACGCTGTAGCCGCCATACATCAGGCAGCCGGCAACCGCGAAGCCGCCGAGCATCTCCATCAGCGGATTGGAACGGTTGGCGACGCGCGCCATCTTGTTGGCATTGCTCTCGACGGTTGCGATGTGCTCGTCGATCCGCTGCTGCATGGTGCCTTCCAGCGTGAACGCCTTCACGGTGCGGATGCCCTGCAGCGATTCCTGCATCGTCTCCATGATGTCGGCGGTGCCGGTGAACTGGTTGTAGGCGAGCCCCTTGATCCGCTTCACCAGCCTGCGCAGCATCAGCATCGCCGGCGGCACCGCCACGAGCCCGATGAACGACATCAGCGGGTCCTGCCAGACCATGACGGTGACCATGCTGATCAGCATCAGGAAGTCGCGGCCGATCGCATTGACCAGCATGTTGAGTACGTCGGTGATCGACTTGGCGCCGGCGGTCAGCCGCGCCAGGAATTCCGACGAGTGCCGCTGCGAGAAGAAGCCGATGCTCTCGCTCATCAGCTTGGCGAACAGTTGCCGCTGGTTGCTGGCGAGGATGGCGTTGGAGATCTTGTTCAGGATCACCATGTGGCCGTAGGTCGCCACGCCCTTGATGAACAGCAGCACCACCGTGATCCCGGCGAACATCGCGATGCCGGGGATGTTCTTGTCGACATAGGCCTGGTTGATCACCTGGCCGAGCACGTAGGTGGCGCCGGCCGTCGAGCCGGCCGCAATGGCCATCAGGGCGAACGCTGTCAGATAGCGCCGCCAATAGGTAATCCCTTGTTCCATGACCAGGCGGCGAATCAGGATCGCCGCGCCATAGGGATCGTCGGTAATTTTCTTTGGAAACTGGGCCATCCGCGTTCCATTGACGGCGGGCAGCGCCGGCCGTCAGGGTTGCGGGACCTCCTTGCCCGCTTGGCGGGGCTTTTTCAAGTACAATAACTGCTTGATAACGGTTTGTTTTTTAGGCCGATTCCGCGTGTCGCGCGGAGCCGGCGCGCTCCCGGAACAGCTTCTCCTCCCAGGCCAGTGCGTGGCTCGCGATGGTCTCGAGATCATCGTAGCGCGGCGTCCAGTCGAGCAGAGAACGGATCCTTGTCGTGTCGGCCACCATGGTCATGATGTCGCCAGGCCGGCGCGCGGCGTAGGCGACCGCGAAATTGCGCATCGAGACCCGGCGCACCGCCTCGATCGTCTCGAGCACGGAATAGCCGCGGCCATAACCGCAATTCATCGTCACCGATTGCCCGCCGGCGCGCAGATAGGACAGCGCCGAGCGATGCGCCTCGACGAGGTCGCTGACATGGATGAAATCCCTGATGCAGCTGCCGTCCTGGGTCGGATAGTCGGTGCCGAACACGTCGATCTTGGCGCGCTGGCCGGTCGCGGCCTCGACCGCGATCTTGAGCAGATGGGTGGCGCCGATGGTGGCAAGGCCGGCGCGGCCCGTCGGGTCGGCGCCGGCGACGTTGAAGTAGCGCAGCACGACGTAGCTCATGCCGTGAGCGGACGCGACGTCGTGCAGCATGATCTCGGTCATCAGCTTCGACGAGCCGTAGGGCGACAGCGGACGCGTCGGTGCGATCTCCGGCACCGGCACCTGGTCCGGGTTGCCGTAGACGGCCGCGGTCGAGGAGAAGATGAAGCGGCTGACGCCGCCCTTCACCGCCGCGTTGAGCAGGCTGCGCGTCGTCATGGTGTTGTTGCGATAGTAGCCGAGCGGATCGCGCATCGAGTCCGGCACCACGACGGAGCCCGCGAAATGGATGATGCTGTCGATGCCGTGCTGGGCGATCACGCCCTCGACGAGGTTCTCGTCGCCGGCATCGCCGATGAACAGCGGCACGCCTTCGGGCAGGAACGCGGAGAAGCCGGTGGAAAGGTTGTCGACCACGACGACGCTCTCGCCGGCATCGACCAGCGCATGAACCATGTGACTTCCGATATAGCCGGCGCCGCCGGTCACGAGCACGGTCATGGATAGAGCTCTCCCGATGTTCTTTAACCGGCGATGCTAGCGGGAGTGCGGTGAAGAGGGGGTTTCGCCGCGGCCGAACTGGCCGCTATGCTTAATGTTGCGTATAGGAACTGGCACGAAACGGAGACTTGAGTGCCGATCGAGAACACACCTGCCGGCGAGCTCGAGCTCATCGTGCCCAATCTGCACCGACGCTATTCGGGTGTTACCGCGACCAATCGCATGGTCGCGCCGAAGCTCGCCAAGATGTTTCGCGCAGCCTGGCTCGGCTCGCATCGGCCCGACGGCATCGACGCGATCGGATTCGCCGGTCTCCTGCGGCTGTGGCGGCGCGCATCGCCGCTGATCTGGCATGCGCGGCGCAACGACGAGATGATCGTCGGGCTCGCGCTGCGGGCGCTCGGCTGGCCGCTGAAACTGATCTTCACCTCGGCCGCGCAGCGCCATCACACCTGGCTGACGCGCTGGCTGATCCGCAACATGGATGCGATCATCGCCACCAGTCCGCTGTCGGCCTCCTATCTGAAGCGCGACGCGACAGTGGTGATGCACGGCGTCGACACCGACCGCTATGCGCCGCCGGCCGATCGCGCGAGCGCCTTCGCCGAGAGCGGATTGCCGGGACGCTATGCGATCGGCTGTTTCGGGCGGGTGCGCGCGCAGAAGGGCAGCGACGTCTTCGTCGAGGCGATGTGCAGGCTGCTGCCGCGCTATCCCGATTTCACCGCCGTCATTGTCGGCGCCGTGGTGCCGGAGCAACTCGCCTTTGCCAACGAGCTGAAGCGGAAGATCGAGGCCGCCGGCCTGCAATCGCGCATCATCATCACGGGCGAACTGCCCATCGAGGACGTCATGCGCTGGTATCAGCGGCTGACGATCTACGCCTTCACCTCGCGCAATGAAGGTTTCGGCCTGACCCTGATCGAGGCGATGTCTGCGGGCGCGGCGCTGGTGGCAGCGCGCGCGGGCGCGGCCGAGTTCGTCGTCGAGGACGGCGTCACCGGCGTGCTGACGCCGCCTGGCGACGCCGATGCGCTGGTGGCCGCGCTGGAGCCCTTGATGCGCGATCCGGCTGCGGCCGCGGCGATGGGGGCGCGGGCGCGGCAACGAGTTGTGGATAAGTTCAGCCTCGATGCCGAGGCGAACGCGATCGCCAAGGTCTACCGCGCGCTGACCTGAGCCAGCACGCGCTGCGCAATCTCCACGACCTCTTCGGGTGCGATGTCGCGCATGCAGCGATGGTCATTCATGGTGCAGACCGTGCGCTGGCACGGCTGGCACGACAGCTTGCTCCTGGTCTGCAGCACCGTCGCGGCGAGGCCGTTGAGGGGCGCCCAGAGATAGGGATCGGTCGGGCCGAAGATGCCCATGGTCGGCGTGCCGATTGCGGCGGCGATGTGCATCAGGCCGGAGTCGTTGGTCACAGCGACGCTGGCCGCGGCCATCGCAAAGATGCCGTTGCGCAGATCGCTGCCGGTGAGGTCGCGGACCCGCGCGCCGCCGACGGCCGAAATCTCCTGCGCCAGCGCCTTCTCGCCGGGGCCGCCGACCACCCAGACGTCGAAGCCGCGTTCGGCGAACAGGCGCGCGGCCTCCGGATAATAGGTCCAGCGTTTCGAGGCGCCGACCGAGCCGGGGCCGAGCGCGATGGCGGGACCGCGGCCGAGGCCGTTAGCCTGCCGCCAGCGTTCGATTTCGTCCGCGGGAACCCGAAGCTGCGGCACCGGCCATTCCGGCGGGCGGGCAGTGCCGTCAGGCAGCGCCAGGATCGCGTTCTTGTCGATGAAGCGCGGCTGCTGCTTTTCACCCCATCGCATCGCGTTGATCAGGCCGAATCGCACCTCGCCAAAGAAGCCGACCCGTTCCGGGATGCCCGCCAGCGCCGGCGCGAGAGCGGCCTTCCAGGTTCGCGGCAGCACCAGCGCGGTGGCGTAGTTCCGTCGGCGAAGCTCGGCCGCGAGGGCCTGCTGCTGGGCCAGCGCCAGCCGGCTGCGCGGCAGGTCAGACACGATCCCGGCGCGAACATCGGGCATATAATCGACCAAAGGGGCGCAAAGCCTGGACGTCAGAAGGTCGATCGGCCGGTTCGGCCAACGCTTGCGGAGCACCCTGACCACGGTGTGGCCGCGCACGAAATCGCCGATCCAAACATAGGGCACGACGAGGATAGGTCTGGTATCCCCGGCATCCTGTGTTTCGATATCAGATATTGAATCAATATTCATTTCTAAATAGGCCAAGGCCGATCGGGCGCGGCCAAGTCGGTAACCGGTTCGCGATGAGAGGTAAAGCCGTCGTTGCCTGCGACGCGGGAGTGGGGCAAAGCTGACGGCTGCAAAGGAATCTGGCGGGATTTCATCATGTTTCTGGTAACCGGGGGCGCCGGTTTTATCGGATCGAACGTCGTGGCCGCGTTGAACGACGCCGGGCGCAGCGACGTCGCGGTCTGCGATCTGCTTGGGCAGGACGGCAAGTGGCGGAACCTGGCCAAGCGCCAGCTTGCCGATGTCGTTCCGCCGGCCGAGCTCGGCGACTGGCTGAAAGGGCGGCGGCTCACCGCCGTGATCCATCTCGGCGCCATTTCCGAGACCACGGCAACCGACGGCGACCTGGTGATCGAGACCAATTTCCGTCTCTCGATGCGGCTGCTCGACTGGTGCACGGCGAATGCCACGCCGTTCATCTATGCCTCCTCGGCCGCGACCTATGGCGACGGCGAACAGGGGTTTGACGACGACGCGTCGGTCGAGGCGCTCAGGCGGCTGCGGCCGATGAACCTGTACGGCTGGAGCAAGAACCTGTTCGACCTTGCGGTCGCCGAGCGCGCGGCGAAGGGCGCGCCTCTGCCGCCGCAATGGGCCGGGCTGAAATTCTTCAACGTGTTCGGCCCCAATGAATATCACAAGGGCCCGATGATGAGCGTGCTGGCGCGCCGCTTCGACGACATCAAGGCGGGCCGCGCCGTGCAGCTGTTCAAGTCGCATCGCGAGGGCATCGCCGACGGCGATCAGCGCCGCGACTTCATCTATGTCGACGACGTCGTGCGGGTGATGATGTGGCTGATCGCGACGCCGCGGGTCTCCGGGCTGTTCAATGTCGGTACCGGCAGGGCGCGCAGCTTCAAGGACCTGATCGTCTCGGCCTATGGCGCGCTCGGGCTGGAGCCGAACATCCAGTATGTCGACATGCCCGAGCAGATTCGCGGCAGCTACCAGTACTTCACCCAGAGCGTAGTCGATCGTCTCGGGCGCGCCGGATACAATGGCGGTTTCACCCGCCTGGAAGACGCAGTCGGGGCCTATGTGAAGGGCTTTCTCGACCGCGCGGATCGCTATCGCTAGAGCGGATGACGGTGACTGATGTTCGATTTTGAAGCGATCTCGCGTGCGATGTCCGGCCAGACCGTGCTGTGCGTCGGCGACCTCATGCTCGACGAGTTCGTCTACGGCGAGGTGTCGCGAATCTCGCCGGAGGCGCCGGCGCCGGTGATCGCGGTCAGGCGCAGCGAGACCAATATCGGCGGCGCCGGCAACGTCGCGCGCAACATCGCTGCGCTTGGCGGGCGCTGCATCTTCGTCGGCCTGATCGGCGAGGACGCCGCCGGCGCGGCGCTGGCGCTGGCGCTGGCGAAGGAAGCCGCTATCGAGACCGTGCTGGTGCGCGACGCCGCCCGTCCGACCACGCGCAAGGTGCGCTTCGTCTCCGAGCAATTCTCGACCCACATGCTGCGCTCCGACTGGGAGTTCGCCGCGCCGGCCGCGCCGGCCATCGAGCAGCAGCTGATCGACGCGATCCTGCCGCGGCTTGCGCGGGCCGACATCGTGCTGCTGTCGGATTACGCCAAGGGCGTGCTCACCGCGCGGGTGATCCGCAATGTGATCGACGCGGCGCGCCAGGCGCAAAAGCGCGTCATCGTCGACCCCAAGAGCGCCAATCTCGCGATCTATCGCGGCGCGACCGTGCTGACGCCGAACCGCAAGGAATTCGCCGAGGCGACCCGCAGCCGCGCCGACAGCCAGGACAGCATCGCGCAGGCCGCGCCCGATGCGATGTACCTCGCGGATTGCGAGGCGATGCTGGTGACGCAGGGCGAGCGCGGCATGACGCTGGTGACGCGGGGCGGCGAGTCGATCCATGTGCCGGCGCTGCCGGTCAAGGTGCGCGACGTCTCCGGCGCCGGCGATACCGTTGCCGCGGCGCTGGCGCTGGCGCTGGCGGGCGGCGCCGACTGGGAAGGCGCGCTGCGGATCGCGAGCGCGGCGGCGGCGGTTGCGGTCGGCAAGACCGGTACCGCGATCGTCAAGTCCGCCGAATTGCGCCGAAGGATCCTGCCGCACGCTTCGCTGGCGGCCGAGGAGAAGATCGTCCCGGCCGGCGGCGACATCGATGCATGCCTCGAGGAGTGGCGCAGGCAGGATCTGCGCATCGGCTTCACCAATGGCTGCTTCGACATCCTGCACCCCGGCCACGTCAAGGTGCTGACCGCCGCGCGCGGCGCCTGTGATCGCCTCGTCGTCGGGCTGAACAGCGACGCCTCGGTGAAGCGGCTGAAGGGCGAGGGGCGTCCGGTGCAGGACGAGCGCGCCCGCGCCGAGGTGCTGGCGGCGCTGGAAGCCGTCGACCTCGTCGCGATCTTCGAGGAGGACACGCCGATCAATCTGATCACGCAGGTGCGGCCGAGCGTGCTGGTCAAGGGCGGCGACTATACCCGCGAGCAGGTGGTCGGCTACGAGATCGTCGAAGCCGCCGGCGGCGAGGTGGTGCTGGTCGAGATCCTGCCCGGCCACAGCACGACGTCGCTGGTTGCGCGGGCCCGTGAGGGCAAGGCGTGAGCGCAAGCATGGCATCCCCGGCAGGCGCCGCGGCGTGTCCGGCCTGGCGCGATCCGGCGCGCTGGCAGACCGCGACCGATGTGGTCGCGGTCCTGATCGCGCTGTCGCTGCCGTGGTCGACCTCGCTGGTCGGCATCTTCGGCGTGGTGCTGCTGATCGCGATTGCGCCGACGGTCGATCTGAAGGCGTTCTGGGCGCTGCTGAAGCGGCCGATCTGCCTGGCGCCAGTCGCGTTGTTTTGCCTCGCGCTTGTCGGCACGCTCTGGTCGGACGCGGCCTGGGGCGCGCGATTCTACGCGGTCGGGCCGACCGCAAAGCTCCTCGTGCTGCCGGTCCTGCTCTATCATTTTCAGCGCTCGGCCCGCGGGACCTGGGTGTTCGTCGCTTTCCTGGTCTCCTGCACGCTGTTGATGCTGATGTCCTGGCTGGTGCTTGCCTATCCGCACCTCGCGCTGAGGGCGCCTGCGCCGGGTGAGCAGGGAGTTTTCGTCAAGAACTACATCGACCAGAGCCAGGAATTCACCTTGTGCGCGGTCGCGCTGGCCTATCCGGTCGTGATGCTGCTGCGGGCCAAACGCATCCTGCCGGCCATGTTGCTGATTGCGATTGCGCTCAGCCTGTTCGCCAACATGGCGATGGTGGTGGTATCGCGGACTGCATTGGTGACGGTTCCGATTATGTTCGCGGTGTTTGCGCTGCTCCATCTGCGCTGGCGCAGCATCGTCCTGATCCTTTGCGCGGCCGCTGCGTTCGCCGTGGTGGCGTGGTATGGCTCGCCGCAATTGCGCTCGACGGCCGAGTCGTTCGAGCGCGACTACAAGCTCTACATGCAGCGCAACGAGCCGACCTCGGTCGGTCTGCGGCTCGAATTCTGGCGAAAGTCGCTCGGCTTCTTCGCCGAGGCCCCGGTCATCGGCCATGGCACCGGAGCGACCCGGGGCCTATTCGAGCGCGTGGCAACGGGTGGTGTGACCCAGGCCTCCGGCGAAGTGATCGGCAACCCTCACAATCAAACGTTGAACGTCGCCGTGCAGTGGGGCATTGTGGGTGTGGCGATCCTGTATGCGATGTGGCTGCTGCACCTCTTGCTGTTCCGCGGCGACGGTCTCGTCAACTGGATCGGGCTTCTCGTCGTAGTACAGAATATTACGAGTTCGTTGTTTAATTCACACATCTTCGACTTTCACGAAGGCTGGATGTATGTGCTGGGCGTCGGGGTCGCGGGCGGCATGGCGTTGAAGGGGCAATTGGGGGCCGATATGGAACCCGAACCTCCTGCTCGTCCATGATCGCTGGCAAGGGCGCTGCAGATGCGCTATCAGCCTGCCAAATGTCTCACCGCAAACTCCCAGTTGCCGGCAACCCGTCCGTTAGATGACGCGTCTTTCACAATTTACCCTGCGCAACTTCCTGATTTTGCTGCATGACGCGCTCGCGACGACGTTTGCGTTGCTGGCGAGCTTCTATCTGCGTTTTGAGGGCAGCCTCCTTACCGATCGACTGCCGCATCTGCTGCTGATTCTGCCCTGGTTCGTGCTGTTCAGCGTTTTCGTCAGCTATTTCTCCAATCTGACCACGGCGAAATGGCGCTTCACCTCGCTGCCGGACGCGGTGAATATCCTGCGGGTCGCAGCGGTGCTGACGCTGGCACTGGTCGTGCTGGACTACGTCTACTTCTTCACCGGAACGAATTCGCAAAGCCCGGTGTTCCTCGGCCGGGTCACGATCATCCTGTTCTTCTTCCTCGAGGTGTTCGCGCTGAGCGCGTTGCGCCTCGGCTACCGCTATTTCCGCTATTCGCGCACGCGGCTGCATGCCCGATCCGACAATGCCGCGTCGGCGCTGCTGGTCGGACGTACGGCCGATGCCGAAGTCGTGCTGCGCGGCATCGAGAATGGCGCCATCAAGCGGCTCTGGCCGGTCGGCGTGCTCTCGCCGTCGGACGCGGACCGCGGCCAGATGATCCGCAACATTCCCGTGGTCGGCGGTGTCGACGACATCGAGGCCGTGATTCGGGATTTCGAGACCCGCCAGCGGCCGATCAAGCGCGTGGTCATGACACCGTCGGCCTTCGAACCCGAAGCACATCCGGAGAGCGTGCTGATGCGCGCCCGGCGGCTCGGCGTGATGGTCAGTCGCCTGCCGTCGCTGGAGGGTGGCGATGCGCCGCGACTGACCAACGTCGCCGTCGAGGACCTGCTGCTGCGCCCGAGCCAGAAGATCGACTACGCGCGGCTCGAGACGCTGGTGCGGGGCAAGTCGGTCATCGTCACCGGCGGCGGCGGCTCGATCGGCGCCGAAATCTGCGAACGGGTCGCGACCTTCGGCGCCGCGCGCCTCCTGGTCGTGGAGAACTCGGAGCCGGCGCTCTATGCGGTCACCGAGGCGCTGTCCGCGCGCGACTCCGGCCCCGAGATCGAGGGCCGGATCGCCGATATCCGGGATCGCGAGCGCATCACGCGGCTGATGAGCGAGTTCAAGCCCGACATCGTGTTCCATGCCGCGGCGCTCAAGCATGTGCCGATCCTGGAGCGCGACTGGAGCGAAGGGGTCAAGACCAACATCTTCGGGTCGGTGAACGTGGCCGACGCCGCGCATGCCGCGGGCGCGAGCGCAATGGTGATGATCTCGACCGACAAGGCGATCGAGCCGGTGTCGATGCTGGGCCTGACCAAGCGGTTCGCCGAGATGTATTGCCAGGCGCTGGACCATGACCTGATGACCGAGGCAAAGGGCAAGCCGCACATGCGGCTGATCTCGGTGCGGTTCGGCAATGTGCTGGCGTCCAATGGATCGGTGGTGCCGAAATTCAAGGCGCAGATCGAGGCCGGCGGACCGATCACGGTAACCCATCCGGACATGGTTCGCTACTTCATGACGATCCGCGAGGCCTGCGATCTCGTGATCACCGCGGCGACGCACGCCGTGACGCCGGCGCGGCCTGACGTCTCGGTCTATGTGCTGAACATGGGGCAACCGGTGAAGATCGTCGATCTCGCCGAGCGGATGATCCGTCTGTCGGGCCTGCAACCCGGCGTCGACGTCGAGATCGTATTTAGCGGCATCCGCCCCGGCGAGCGGCTGAACGAGATCCTGTTCGCAAGCCAGGAGCCGACGCTCGAGATCGGGGTCGCCGGTGTCATGGCGGCCAAGCCGAACCAGCCTCCGATGTCGACGCTGCGCAAGTGGCTCGCGGCGCTGGAGGATGCGATCGAGAGAGATGACCGTGTGACCATCCGCGCCGTCCTTCAGGACGCCGTGCCCGAGTTCGGATCGAATGCCGCCTGACCGCGCCGTTCTGCGGACGCCGAGACAGGACCGTTTCGAAAGCCATTGATGCGTAGTTCTCGAAAAGTCGTGGTCGTCAGCCAGCACTATCCGCCGGACCACAGCACGACCGCCGCGATCATGTCTGCGATCGCCGAACGGATCGCGCAGGAGTCGGAGGTGCTGGTGGTCTCCGGGATGCCGGGCTCGGCGCGGGCGCCGGCGCCCGGGCGTCCCGCCGTCGTCGAGATCAGGAACTGGCTGCCTGGAAAGGCGGCGCTGATCAAGCGCGCGCTGGCCGAGGCGCTGTTCACCGGCCGGATCTTTTTTGCGCTGTTGTCGCGCCTGAAGCGGGGCGACGTGGCGCTGACGGTGACCGCTCCCTTCGCGCTGCCCTATGCGGTTGCCGCCGCGGCAAGGTTGAAGGGGGCCAAGTCGGCGCTGATCCTGCACGACCTGTTTCCCGATGTGCTCGTGATGGCCGGGCTGCTGCGGCCGTCCTCGCTGGTCGCGCGGGCGATGCGCGCGATCAACGCGCTGATGTTCCGGGCCCTGAACGCTGTCATCGTGATCGGCCGCGACGCCGAGAAGCTGCTGCTGCGCTATGGCGGAATGACACAGGACAAGATCAGGTTCATCCCGAACTGGGCCACGCTCGCGCCCGGCAACCGTCCCGTGAGCCCCGACAATCCGTTTCGCAAGGCGATCGCCGCGCGCTTCGTCGTCGGGCTGTCCGGCAATCTCGGCTTCACCCACGATCCGGACATCGTGTTCGAGGCCGCGCGGCTGCTGCGTGACGAAGGCGAGATCCATTTTCTGCTCTCGGGGTGGGGCATCGGCTTCGCGCGGCTCAAGGAGCTGCGGGCCACCGCGCGGCTTGCCAACGTCACGCTGGTCGACCGCGTCGCGGACAGCGAGCTGGATGCGCTGCTCTCCAGCGCAGACGTCTGGCTCATTCCCTATCGCAAGGATGTCGCCGGCGTGTCGGTGCCGAGCCGGTTCTACAATCTGCTCGCTGCCGGCCGGCCCGTCATTCTCGTCTCCGAGCCAGAGGCCGAGGCTGCGCTCACCGTCAGCGAAAACCGGCTGGGCTGGGTCGTCACGCCGGGAAGGCCCGATCAACTCGCCGAAGCCATCCGCCTGGCGTCGCGATCGCGGGACACCGCGATGGCCGAGCGCGCCGTCGCGACCGCGCGGAACTTCAGTCCCGAGCGGGCGCTCGCGAGCTACGCTGCGCTGGTCCGGGAGCTGCTATCCAATCGCGATGTGGAGCGGACGGTATGAATAATGGTCACCGGACGGTTCTGGTCACGGGCGCCAGCGGCTTTGTCGGCCGCCATGTGGTGCCCGCGCTGGCGCGCGGCGGCTGGGTGGTGCGACGCGCGGTGCGAACTCCACCGCGCGATGCAAACGACGTGATGATCGGCTCGCTCAGTCCCGCCACCGATTGGCGCGCCGCGCTCGACGGGGTGGAGGCGGTTGTGCATCTTGCGGCCCGCGTTCATCAGCAGTCCGACGAACGCGCGATAGAGCTCTATCGCAACGTCAATATCGAGGGCACGCTGCATTTGGCGCGGTCCGCGGTCGCTGCGGGCATTCGCGATTTCATTTTCGTCAGCACGATCCTGGTGCATGGGCGCAGCAATTACGGGCGTCCTCCGTTTCGCGAGGACGATGTCCTGACGCCGCGCGGCCTCTACGGAAACTCGAAGGCGGCCGCCGAGGTCGGCTTGAAGGAAATTGTGCCGGGCAGCGGCATGAGGGTGACCGTCATCAGGCCGCCGCTAATCTACGGGGCCGGTGCGAAGGGAAATTTCGCCCTGCTCAAGCGCGCGGTGCTCAATGGCTTGCCGCTACCGCTCGCTTATGTGAAGAATCGCCGCGCGTTCCTGTCGGCGGAAAACCTCGCGTCGTTCATCTTGCACCGGTTGTCGCACCCGGGAGATGATTTCGACGTGTTCCTGGTGGCTGACCGCGAGCAGGTCTCGACGCGGGAATTCGTCGAGCGTCTGGCCCGGGCGGCGGACACCTCGCCGCGTCTGTTCTGGCTGCCGCCGCTGCTGTTGAAGATGGCGCTCGGGATCAGCGGCCGCAAGGAAGCCTATGACAGCCTGTTCGCCTCGCTCGAGCTTGATCTTTCCAAGATCGCGGGCACCGGATGGCAGCAGCCGATCAGCCTCGACGAGGGGCTGCGGCGCGCGCTGCGTCAAACGGACAGCTGAGGCGATCAGAGCGGTCGGGAGAACCGCCGCAGCTGCCAGGCGACGGTGAGCGCGCCGGCCAGCAGCAGCGCGATGTCCGCAGTGAGCGAATTGAGGGCGACCGAGGTGAATGCGAGCAGCGCCAGCGCCGCGTTAAGCGCAAACACCTCGCCGACGACGCGCCACACCGTGAACCCGTTGTCGGTCGCGCGCTGGTAGAAGTGCGAGCGATGCGCGGCCCAGAATGGCTCGCGCCGCGCCATGCGGCGAAACAGCGTGACCGTCGCATCCGTCAAATAATACAGCGGCAGCAGCAGCGCGGCGGCGAACTGCCGGTGCAGGGCGAGCTCGAGCAGGCACCAGCCGAGCAGCAGGCCGATCGGCAGGCTGCCGACATCGCCGAGGAATATCCTTGCGACCGGTCGGTTGAACGGCGCGAAGCCGAGCAGCGCGCCGCACAGCGCTGCCGCGACCAGCGCGGGAGCTGCGGGGAGATAGCCGAAGCTGCCGAGCAGGGCGATCGCCACGGTGATCGGCACGGCCTCGGCCGCGGTCATCAGGTCGAGCCCGTCCATGAAGTTGACGAGGTTCACGAACCAGAGGCCGGCGATCAGCAGCAGGCCGCGTTCGAGCCAGACCGGGCCGGCCGGAACCAGCCTGAGACCATCAGGCGCGGAAAACACCACGGCCGCAACGGCGGCGGCCTGCAGCAGCAGCCGCGGGACGACGGGCAGCGAGCGGATGTCGTCGGCAAAACCCACCACCGCGATGAACAGGCAGGCCGCGAACACGATGAAGGGAATAGTCAGGTTCTGCGATCCGGCCAGGACGATGACGATTCCGCCCGCCAGCAGCGTCGCCGCCGTGACCGCGATGCCGGCACCCTGCGGCGTTGGAATACGGTGCGACGAGCGCGCATTCGGCTTCGCCAGCGCCACACGCAGCAGCAGCGGCCGCGTCGCCTGGATCAGGACAGCCGAGATCGACGCAGCCAGAACCGCCGCGATCAATGACAGGAGGATTTCGAAAGCGCTCATTCTGGTCCGGCTATTGCGATCCCGGGACTCGCGATTGCGATCCCGGGACTTCGATCGGTTCTGTGCCCTTGGCGGCCTTTTCCGGGCTCAGGATCCAGACCAAGCCGCCAAACACGCCAACCACGAACGATACCGCGCCGAATAACAGCGAGATGTTGACGCCTTCATTGGCGATCAATCCGGCGTAGCCGAAGGCCAGCGCCATCGTGGCCTCGCGTACGCCCCAGCCCGCGATCGAGATCGGCATCATCGTGATCAGCATCACCGGCGGCAACAATTGGAATATCTGGCCGAAGGTGACGGGCGCGGTGATCGATTTCACCACGCACCAGGCGATCACGACGGTCACCACGTGAATGGCGATCGAGAGAATTGCGACCCTCAATCCGCGCTTGCGGCTGAACAACACCCGGTTCGCGATGACCGCGCAGGCGTGGATGTGATGCGTCGCCCACCATTGCTTCAGCCAGACCCAAGGCAACACGCCGATCAGCAGGAAGCCAAATCCGGCCGCGAGTGCGGCGAGGTCGAGAAGCAGCAACGCCATCCAGCCGTGGGAATCAGAAATCAGCCGATAGCTCCATGGCAGGGTGGCGGCGATGACGACGGCGAGGGCGATCAGTCCGATCGCGCGGTCGACGAAAATCGAATAGGTGGCTGCGCGCCAGCCCGCACCGGCGCGCGCGACGAGCCAAAGCCGGACCGCGTCGCCGCCGATCGAGGACGGCAGTGTCTGGTTGAAGAAGGTGCCGATCACGTTGAAGCGCATGGCCTGGCCTGTCTCCAGCGGGGCTCCGCACTCCACGCTGATCTCCCGCCAGCGCAACACCCCGAGGAAGATCTGCAGGAACGTGACCGCGATCGCGAGGCCGAGCCAGCCCAGGCTCTCGGCCTGGATACGGGAGGCAAGGTCGTACAGATTGACCTTGCGCAGCGAGAAATAGAGCAGCGCTGCCGAGATCAGGATCTTGACGGTCGAAAGCAGGATTCGGCGCATTTCCGTTCGGCTGCCAGGTTTCAGAATGTGTCAAAAACAGCGCAAAACGCTTTCGCGCGCCCAAATTCGCCGCCTTGGTATGGTTTCCGCGCCGATCTGGCAATACCCGTACTGGTCCCTATTGCGGCAGGCGCGAAGGGGTGGCTAAAGAGGCCGGAACGGGGGACGGCCGGCCACTCACCGGGGATTTACGTTACCGGTAAAATCCGACCAGACGCGTGGGGGCGCGTGCTACTGCTTGGATAGTGCTTCCGAGGCAACAGGGCCGCCGGCCGCGACGGCCCCGGGCCGACTTGGTGTGTCGTCCGCAGGCGGATACGACAGGACTTTTGCACGACAGGACTTGAGGCATCGATGGATCGACGAATTATTCCCCTGATCATGTGCGGCGGCGCGGGCACGCGGCTGTGGCCGGCGTCACGCGAGGTGCATCCGAAGCAGTTCCTGTCGCTGTTCGGGGCCCGCTCGACCTTCCAGGAGACGCTGCTGCGGGTCTCCGATGCCGGCCTGTTCGAGCGTCCGATCGTGATCACGAACGAGGCCTATCGCTTCATGGTGCTGGAGCAGCTGGCCGAGATCGGCCGCGAGGCCGACGTGCTGCTGGAGCCGATGCGCCGCGACTCGGGGCCGGCGATCGCGGCCGGTGCGGCGTTCGCGCAGAGCCGCGATAGCGAAGCGATCGTGCTGGCGCTGGCCGCCGACCATCTGGTGCGGGACACCGCGGCTTTCGTTGCCGCGTGCCGCGGCGGGTTGGTGGCCGCGGACGCCGGCCGCATCGTGACATTCGGCGTCAAGCCGGAGCGGCCGGCTACCGAATACGGCTACATCAATCCGGGTGAGGCGGTCGCCGGCGAGGTGCGCACGGTGGCGAAATTCGTCGAGAAGCCGGATGCCGCGACGGCGGCGGGCTATATCGATGCAGGTTATCTCTGGAACAGCGGCAACTTCATGTTCCGCGCCGGCGTGCTGCTCGACGAGTACCGCAATGTCGATGCGGACAGCGTGGCCTCGGTGGAGCAGTCGGTCGCGTCGGCGGGGCGCGATCTCGGCTTCGTCAAGCTCGATGCACCGGCCTTCGGTGCGGCGAAGGCGATCTCGATCGATTACGCGGTCATGGAGAAGACATCGCGTGCCGCGGTGGTGCCGGTGGCATGCGGATGGTCCGACATCGGCTCGTGGCGTCAGGTCTGGGAGCTGTCGGACAAGGACAGCCTGGGCAACGCTGCGCGCGGCACCGCGGTGTTCGAGGACTCCCGCAATTGCAACGTCTCGACCGACCGGGCGCTGGTTGCGCTCGAAGGCGTCGATGACCTCGTCGTGGTCGCGACCCAGGACGCCGTGCTGGTGTCACGCCAGAAGGACGCCAACGGACTGAAGCGGCTGGTCGCGAAATTGAAAGTGGCGGCGCCGGAGGTGACCGAGAATCACATCAAGGTGCATCGCCCCTGGGGCTCCTATCAGTCGGTCGACAATGGCGATCGCCACCAGGTCAAGCGCATCGTCGTCAAGCCGGGCGGACGGCTGTCGCTGCAGAAACACCATCACCGCTCCGAGCACTGGATCGTGGTGCGCGGCACCGCGCAGGTCACCGTCAACGAGCTGATCAAGACGGTGCACGAGAACGAATCGATCTACATCCCGATCGGCGCGGTGCACCGGCTGGAGAACCCGGGCAAGATCCAGCTCGAGCTGATCGAGGTGCAGACCGGCAGCTACCTCGGCGAGGACGACATCATTCGCATCGAGGATGACTATCGGCGCACCTGAGGCGAACGGGCCCCGCGCTCAAGATCGAGTCGCGGGCGATGTAACTCTTTGAATCAAAACGTGTCCGGATTTCGCCGTTGGCATTCGCCACATTTGTGACGCCGTGCTATAGCGGCTGCCAACGAAGCGGGTCGTGATTTGCGCCAAAGGCGCGGATCGGGCAGAGGGGCCTTGGTGCTGATTCCCTCGGAGCCGGGATGGCTCCCTGAGAAGCCGGGACAACCGCCAGAACGTTACTTGGGGTCTACGATATGAATGCAAAAATGTCCGCAGCCGGCGCGAAGGCCGATATCGGCCGCGCATTGCGCGTCGGCGTGATCGGCGCCGGCGTGATGGGCAGCAACCATGCCCGCGTGCTGGCCGGACTGCCCGGGGTGCTGTTGATCGGCATCGTCGATCCGCTGCCGGAACATCGCACGCGCGCCATCGACCTGGTCGGCTGCCGCGCCTTCGAAAGCCTCGATCAGCTGTTCGCCGAGGGCATCGATGCGGTGACAATCGCAGCCCCCACCCATCTGCATCATGAGATCGCGCTCGCCTGCATCGCGCGCAACATTCACATCCTGGTCGAGAAGCCGGTCGCATCCACGGTCGAAGAGGGCCGCGAGATCGTCGCGGCCGCCGAGCGGGCCGGCGTCACGCTGATGGTCGGCCATGTCGAGCGTTTCAATCCGGCGGTCGCCGCGATCAAGAAGGCGATCTCGGGCGAGGACATCCTGTCGATCGGCATCACCCGGGTCGGCCCGTTCCCGCCGCGAATGTCCAATGTCGGCGTCGTGATCGACCTTGCCGTGCACGACATCGACCTGATCCGCTGGTTCACCGAGTCCGACATCGTCGAGGTGCAGCCGCAGCTCTCGAGCGCTGTCGCCGAGCGCGAGGACATCGCGCTGCTGCAGTTCCGTACCGCTTCCGGCGTGCTTGCCCACATCAACACCAACTGGCTGACGCCGTTCAAGGCGCGCAACGTGACCGTCGCAACCCGCGGCAAGTATGTGATGGGCGATCTGCTCACGCGTCAGGTCACCGAATGTTTCGGCTTCAAGCCGGACGGCAGCTATTCGATGCGTCATCTGCCGGTCGGTCATGACGAGCCGCTGCGCGCCGAGCTGATCGCCTTCCTCGATGCCGTGCGTGGCGGCAAGCTGCCGGCAGTGTCCGGCGACGAGGGCGTGGCGAGCCTCGAGATCGCGATCCGCTGCCTGGAATCGCCCGCCAGGCCCGCCGCCTCGACGATGCGCAAGGGGCCGCGCCGCATCGCCGGCTGATTTTCATTCATTCAACACCTGCAAAGAGCTTCCATGAACCAGCATATGCAGCTTGAGCCCATTCCCTTCATCGATATCGCCGCGCAGCGCCGGCGGCTCGGCAAGTCGATCGATGACGCGGTCGCGCGCGTGCTCGACCATTGCCAGTTCATCAACGGTCCGGAAGTCACCGCGCTGGAGAAGGCGCTGGCGGACTATAGCGGCGCCAAGCATGTGGTGAGCTGTGCCAGCGGCACCGACGCGCTGCTCATGGTCCTGATGGCGAAGAATGTCGGCCCGGGCGATGCGGTGCTGTGCCCGACCTTCACCTTCTGCGCGACCGGCGAGGTCGTGACGCTGACCGGAGCGACGCCGGTTTTCGTCGACGTCGATGAGGAGACCTTCAACATCGACGTCAACTCGCTCAAGCGCGGCATCGCGACGGCGCGCGCGCGCGGGCTGAAGCCGGTCGCCGTGATCCCGGTCGACCTGTTCGGCCAGAGCGCCGATCACGATGCGATCGGCGCGGTCGCCGAGGCCGAGGGGCTTTTCGTACTTGACGATGCCGCGCAGGGCTTTGGCGCAACCTACAAGAACCGCAAGCTCGGCACCTTCGGGCTCGCGACCGGGACCAGCTTCTTCCCGGCCAAGCCGCTCGGCTGCTTCGGCGACGGCGGCGCGATCTTCACCGACGACGAGGAGCTCGCGCGCACCCTGCGCAGCATCCGCGTGCACGGCCAGGGCTCGGACAAGTACGACAATGTGCGGCTCGGCCTCACGGCGCGGCTCGACACCATGCAGGCGGCGATCCTGCTCGAGAAGCTGAAGATTTTCGACGACGAGATCGCGGCGCGCAACAAGGTGGCTGAGCGCTATTCGCGCGCGCTCGGCAACCTCGTCGCGGTGCCGCGCCTTGCGCCGGGCTGTACCTCGGTGTGGGCGCAGTACACCATCCGTTTGTCCGACGGCATCGATCGTGACACCTTCGCGGCGGCCCTGAAGGCGCAGGGCGTCCCGACCATGATCTACTATCCCAAATCGGTGCACCAGCAGACGGCCTACAGCCACTATCCGGTTGCCGACGGCGGCCTGCCGGTCAGCGAGCGCCTGTCCAAGGACGTCATCGCCCTGCCGATGCACCCCTATCTCGACGAGGCGACGCAGGACCGCGTCATCCAGGCTGTGCGCAGCGCGCTACAGGCATGATCCCGAAAAGTGGCTTCCGGTTTTCGGGCAGGAGCATGCCTAAATCGTTAACGGCCTGACAGGAAACTTTTTCGTACCGTAATCATGCGCTAGAAGCAGCGCATGCTTGGGCGCATCTTCACCGTCGGCGGCTATACCCTGCTATCGCGGGTGACCGGGTTCGCACGCGACATCATGCTCGCGGCGATCCTCGGTGCCGGGCCGGTTGCCGACGCCTTCTTCGTGGCGCTGCGGCTGCCCAATCATTTCCGCGCGATCTTTGCCGAAGGCGCCTTCAACGCCGCCTTCGTGCCGGCCTATGCCCATGTCCATGGCGAGCGCGGCGAAGCGTCGGCACGGCTGTTCGCCGACCGCATCTTCACGCTGTTGTTCGCCTCGCAGGTGATCCTGCTGGCGGTGGCGATGGCGTTCATGCCGCAGGCGATGAGCATCCTGGCGCCGGGCTTCACCGAGGACGCGGCGCAGCGCAAGCTCGCGATCGAGCTGACGCGGATCACCTTTCCCTATCTGCTGCTGATCACGCTGGTGACGCTCTATGGCGGCATGCTCAATGTGATGCATCGCTTCGCCAGCGCGGCTGCGGCGCCGATCTTCCTCAACCTCGCCATGATGATGACGCTGGCGCTCGCGGCGTTCTTTCCGAGCGCCGGCCACGCCGCGGCCTGGGGCGTCCTGATCTCGGGCTTCCTGCAATTCTTCCTGCTCGCCGGCGACCTCGCGCGCCATGGCGGCCTGCCGCGGTTCGCGCCCTTGCGGCTCGACGAGGACGTTCGCGGCTTCTTCCGCGCGCTGGGGCCGGCGACGCTGGGCTCGATGGGCACGCAGGTCGCGCTGTTCGCCGATACCATCATCGCGACCTTCCTCCCCGCAGGCGCGCTGTCGGCGCTGTATTATGCCGACCGCCTCAACCAATTGCCGATCGGCGTGATCGGGATCGCGATCGGCACCGTGCTGCTGCCGGAGATGTCGCGGCGGCTGAGCGCCGACGACCACGCCGGCGCGATGGCCGCGCAGCGCCGCGCCTTCGATTTCACGCTGCTGTTCTCGGTGCCGTTCGTGGCGGCGTTCCTGACGGTCGCCGATCCGATCATGCGCGCGATGTTCGCCCGCGGGGCCTTCTCCAAGGCCGATGCCGCAAGCGCCGGCGCCACGCTCGCGGCCTATGCGGTGGGGCTCATTCCCTTCGTGATGATCCGCAGCGCGGTTGCGACCTTCTACGCCCGCAAGGACACCGCAACGCCGGTGAAAGCGGCGCTGACCGGGGTCGCGGTCAACGTCGCGCTGAAGATCGCGCTGGTCGGCACGCTGGCGCAGGTCGGGCTCGCGCTCGCGACCGCGATCGGGGCCTGGGTCAATCTGCTGCTGGTGCTGATGTTTGCCGTGCGCCGCGGCTACCTCGCGCTCGATCGCGCGCTGATCCGCTCGTTCGGCACCTTCGCGCTGTGCGGCGTGCTGCTCGCGGTCGCGCTGTGGCTGACCTCGCATTTCGCGGTGGTGTGGTTCGCGCCGATGCAGATCTTTCGCGACGAACTGATCCTGCTGCTGCTGATTGCGGTAGGCGTCTTCGTCTATGCCCTCTCGATCCTCACGCTGTTCGGCCGCGGCTGGCTGTTCGCGCTCCGCCGCGTATAGTTTTACCTGTCAAATCAAATGCATAGGAGGCGGCTGTGTGATAGCGCCGCGCGTGGCGGAAAGCGGTTTGCGCTTCGCTGACAACCACGCCAATATGCATGCAAACAACCAAGGCAATTGGAGAGACGATGGCAGCTCCCATCAAATTCGGCGTCGGACAAAGTGTGCGGCGCAAGGAGGACGACGCTCTGATTCGCGGCAGGGGCCGCTACACCGACGACGTTGCACCGTCTCCCGCATTGCACGCGCTGATGCTGCGTTCGCCGCATGCGCACGCGACCTACACGATCGATGCCGGCAAGGCCCGCGGCATGCCCGGCGTGGCGCTGATCCTGACCGCGGCCGACGTCGCCGAGCTCGGCGGCCTGCCGTGCCTGTTCAATCTGGAAACCGATCCGTTCACCGCACCGCCTTATCCGATCCTCGCCAAGGACGAGGTGCGCCATGTCGGCGACGCGGTGGCCTTCGTGGTCGCCGATACCGTCGATCATGCCCGTGACGCGATCGAGGCGATCGACGTCAAATGGACGCCGCTGCCGGCGGCGGTCGGCCTCGTCAATGCGGTGAAGAAGGACGCGCCGCAGGTCTGGCCGGACAAGCCCGGCAATGTGCTGTTCGACGTCTCGATCGGCGACAAGAAGGCCGCCGAGGACGCGTTCGCCAAGGCGCATGCGGTGGCCGAGATCACCATCGTCAATCCGCGCGTCATCACCAATTTCATGGAGACGCGCGCCGCGGTCGCGGAATACGACGCCAAGAAGGACCATCTGACGCTGACGATCGGCAGCCAGGGCAGCCACCGCCTGCGCGAGATCCTCTGCGACATGATTCTGAAGATGCCGAAGGAGAACATGCGGGTGATCTGCCCGGATGTCGGCGGCGGTTTCGGCACCAAGCTGTTTCCATATCGCGAATATGCGCTGATCTCGGTCGCCGCGCGCAAGCTCAAGAAGAGCATCAAATGGACGGCCGAGCGCTCCGACCATTTCATGGGCGACGCGCAGGGCCGCGACAATCTCACCACCGCGAAGATGGCGCTCGCCGAGGACGGCAAATTCCTCGGCATGGATGTCGACCTGATGGGCGACATGGGCGCCTATCTCTCGACCTTCGCGCCTTACATCCCGCATGGCGGCGCCGGCATGCTGCCGGGCCTCTATGACATCCAGGCCTTCCACTGCCGGGTCCGCACCGTGTTCACCAACACGGTGCCGGTCGATGCCTATCGCGGCGCCGGCCGCCCGGAGGCCGCCTATGTCATCGAGCGCCTGGTCGATGCCGCCGCGCGCAAGCTCGGCATGACGCCGGACGCCATCCGGCGGAAGAATTTCATTCCGCCGAAGTCGCTGCCCTACACGACTGCGACCGGCAAGGTCTACGACTCCGGCGATTTCGTCGCGCATATGAAGCGTGCGATGGAGATTGCCAACTGGAAGGAATTTCCGAAGCGCGCCAAGGCCGCCAGGAAGGACGGCCTGGTGCGGGGCATCGGCATGGCGAGCTATGTCGAGGTCTGCGGCACCATGGGCGAGGAGACCGCCAATGTGGCGCTCGATCCCAATGGCGATATCTCGGTCCTGATCGGCACGCAGTCGAGCGGGCAGGGCCACCAGACCGCCTATGCGCAGATCGTCGCCGAGCAGTTCGGCGTGCCGCCTGAGCGCGTGCATGTGCTGCAGGGCGATACCGACAAGATCGCGACCGGCCTCGGCACCGGCGGCTCGGCATCGATCCCGTCCGGCGGCGTCAGCGTGCAGCGCGCGACGCATGATCTCGGCAACAAGCTGAAGGAGCTTGCGGCGCAGGCGCTGGAAGCCGGCGCCGGCGATCTCGAGATCGCCGACGGCCGCATCCGCATCGCCGGCACCGACCGCTCGATCAGCTTTGCCGATCTCGCCAAACGCCACGGCGGCGATACGTCGAAGATGAATGCGAGCGCGACCTTCGCCAGCGCCGACGGCACCTATCCGAACGGCACGCATCTCGCCGAGGTCGAGATCGATCCCGCCACCGGCATCATCAAGATCGTCGGCTACGTCATCGTCGACGATTTCGGCGTGACGCTCAATCCGCTGATGCTGGCGGGCCAGGTTCATGGCGGCGCGATGCAGGGCATCGGTCAGGCGCTGATGGAGCAGGCGGTGTACAGCCCGGCCGACGGTCAGCTCGTCACCGGCACGTTCATGGACTATGCGCTGCCGCGCGCCTCCGACGGGCCGTCCTTCGTGTTCGAGACCCATAACGTGCCCTGCACGACCAATCCAATGGGTGTGAAGGGCGCGGGCGAGGCCGG
This sequence comes from Bradyrhizobium sp. UFLA01-814, assembly GCF_046718885.1. Lineage (NCBI taxonomy): Bacteria > Pseudomonadati > Pseudomonadota > Alphaproteobacteria > Hyphomicrobiales > Nitrobacteraceae > Bradyrhizobium > Bradyrhizobium sp. UFLA01-814. The sequence continues at coordinate 28,139 of NZ_JAQOSR010000038.1, forward strand.
CGCGATCGGCTCGTGCCCGGCGGTCGTCAACGCGATCGTCGAGGGGCTGCATCGCGAGTACAAGATCGACCACATCGACATGCCGGCCACGCCTGAACGGGTCTGGATCGCGATCCGCGAGGCGCAGCGCCGCCATAATCTCTGATAAATTGTCGCAGGCGGAATGAAGATTCCGCCTGCGGTGTTTTGCAAACCAGGCCGGCCGCAGATCGCGGACCGGGACAGAGCGGAATTGAGGGGTTTTGCCGATGAAGCGGATTGTCGTCGTCGCAGCGATGCTTGCGTTGAGTGCAGGGGCGGTGGTGGCCGACCAAAATCAGGTCAAGCAGACCCAGGCCCAGATGAAGGAGACCGGCAAGAATGCGGGCGCGATAGCGGCGATGATCAAGGGCGAGAAGCCCTACGATCAGGCAGCGGTCGATGCCGCGCTGGTGAAGTTCGAAGACACTGCCAAGAAACTGCCGACGCTGTTCCCGGACAGCAGCAAGGGCCTCAAGCCGGATGGCGACTATTCCCCCGCGCCGAAGGTCTGGGAAGACAAGGCGGGCTTCGAGCAGCACATTGCGAGCTACGCCAAGGCGGTCGCCGATACCAAAGGCAAGGTCAAGGACCTCGACACGCTGAAGGCGGAAATGCCGCCGCTGTTCAAGCAGTGCGGCGGCTGCCACGAGACCTATCGCCTCAAGAAGGGCTGATCGCCGTTCGGTCAATGAACTGAAAAGGGCGGACGCTTCGAGGCGTCCGCCCTTTTTTGTGTCGGCCGTTTCTTGTTGGAGCGCGTATGCGACGATTGCTTGGTCGGGATTGCTTGGTGACGGATTAGTTCGTCGCTTGTTACTTCGTCACTTGTTATTTCGTCACCTGGCCGCGGATTTCGCCGCCCGGGTTGGCCGCGGTGTGGACGTTGACATAGTACTTGCCGGCGAGCAGATCGGCGGCCTGCGCGTCGGTCAGCGTTGCGCTGCCTTCGACCGGGCTCGACGTCGCGTTCGGGATCGCGACTGCGACACCGGAATTCTTGCCGGCCTCGGCGGGGCCGTGGAAATGCGCGGCGGTGACCGGGCCCGAGAGGCCGGAATAGGTCACCTTCCAGCTCAACTTCTTGCTGGCGGCATCATAGTCGATGTCGGCGGTGCCGGTGCCGGCGCTGGTATTCGGCGGCACTTCGCTCTTGCTATCCAGCTTCGCCGTGAACTTCTCGGCAAAGGCCGGACCGGCGAGGGCGATGGCGGCGCCGAGCGTCAGCGTGGCAAGCAAGGTCTTGTTCGACATGGTTCTCTCCCCTTTGACGTCACAGGATAGTTGCAATCTTCAAACAGCAGCTTTTCGGATTTATTCCCCAAATGATCGCGGGTGCGGCAAATTTGATGCGAGCTTGTCCGACTGGTTGCCATCATACTGGTCCATGAACTGACGCGACCAATGACGGATCGGTGAATGCTGCGACGAATTTTCCTCCTGGCGATTCTGGCCGGCGTAATCGGCGTTGGCGTGTTCTGGTGGCTGACGATCCCCGCGACCGTTGCCGCCGGCGCGCTGCCAGCCTATCAGCCTGACCTGGCCAACGGCCTCACAACGTTCAATGCTGGAGGATGTTCCTCCTGCCATGCCGTGCCGAAGCAGGACGACCGCACGAGGCTCGGCGGCGGGCTCGCGATCACCTCGCCGTTCGGCACCTTCTATGCGCCGAACATCTCGCCCGACCCGAACGACGGCATCGGCCGCTGGAGCGAGGCCGATTTCGTCACGGCGGTCATGAAGGGCACCTCGCCATCGGGTGCGCACTATTTCCCGGCGTTTCCGTACCCGTCCTATCAGCACGCCAAGGTCAGCGATGTGCGCGACCTGTTCGCCTATCTGAAGACCTTGCCGCCGGTCGCCGGCAAGGTGCGCGACCACGATTTGCCGTTTCCCTTCAACATCAGGCGCAATGTCGGCGTCTGGAAATTGCTGTTCATGAACGGCAAGCCGTTCATCGCGGATGCAAGCCGCTCCGCGCATTGGTATCGCGGCGCCTATCTCGTCAACAGCTTCGGCCATTGCGCCGAGTGCCACAGCCCGCGCAATGTGCTCGGAGGCATCGTCACCGCGCAGCGCTTCGCCGGTGGTCCGAATCCGGAGGGCGAAGGCTGGGTGCCCAACATCACGCCGAGGGGGATCTCGGACTGGAGTGTGAAGGATATCGCCTATTTCCTCGAGAGCGGCCAGACGCCGGACGGTGATAGCGCGGGCGGGTCCATGGTGCGCGTGATCCGCAACACCTCGCAACTCTCGTCGTCCGACCGCGACGCGATCGCCGAATACATCAAGTCGCTGCCCCCGGTCGAGGGACCGCCGAAGCCGGTGAAGAAAGAGAAGGAGTCAGCGGGATGAGTTTTGGTTGAACCGGCTCGCCGCGGTTTCACCTCTCCCAAGGAGAGGTGAACTCTCGACGTCGTTCAAGCTCGACCCAATCTCATCATGCTGTCGTGGGCGCGATCTACTTCGCGCCGAACGCCTTGAAGGTGATGATGGTGAGCGTGTCCTGGATGCCCGGGATCACCTGAACCTTCTCGTTGATGAAATGGCCGATGTCGGTGTCGTGGTCGACGTAGAACTTGACCAGGAGGTCGTAATTGCCCGCGGTGGAATAGATCTCGGACGCAATCTCGGCCTCCGCCAGCGCGTTGGCGACGGTGTAGGACTGGCCGAGCTTGCATTTGATCTGGACGAAGAAAGGAACCATCAAAGTCGTCTCCGGGGATTTCCGCGACTATAGGCCCAAAACGGGCGGCCAAGGCAAGGGGACAAGAGCGGGCAAGGCAGCGTCAGGGCAAAGCCAACCCGCGGTAAAGTCAGGCGAACTTGCCGTCGATCCGCGGCCGGGCTAGGACAGGCCATGGTCTTGTTCGCGATGGTCGCATTCGTATCAACCGCCGGTGCTGCACGATGACGCCGGTCGCGCTCACCATTGCCGGCTCGGACTCCTCGGGCGGGGCGGGTATCCAGGCCGACCTCAAGAGCTTTGCCGCGCTCGGGGTCTATGGCGCCTCCGCGATCACGGCGCTGACTGCGCAGAACACCAAGGGGGTCAGCGGCATCCATCCGGTGCCCGCTTCATTCGTCACCGCCCAGATCGACGCGGTGTTCTCCGATCTCGAGGTCGGCGCGGTCAAGATCGGCATGGTGGCGCAGGCCGAGACGATCGCGGCGATCGCCGATGGGCTGAGGCGCTGGGCGCCGCGCCATGTCGTGCTCGATCCGGTGATGGTCGCAACCTCGGGCGATCGGCTGCTTGCCGCCGAGGCGGTCGATGCGCTGAAGACCCTGCTGTTTCCGCTGGCCTCGCTGATCACGCCGAACCTGCCGGAAGCGGCGGCGCTGCTCAACGAGCCGGTCGCCGAGAGCGAGGCCGACGTCGAGCGACAAGGCAAGCGATTGCTGGCGATGGGATGTCGCGCGGTGCTGGTCAAGGGCGGCCACGGCCACGGCGCCGACAGCATCGACTATCTGATCGACGCCGAGCGCAGCATCGCGCTGGCTGCGCCGCGCATTGCGACCGCCAATACGCATGGCACCGGCTGCTCGCTGTCCTCGGCAATCGCAGCAGGGCTCGCGAAGGGCGAGAGCATGGAGACCTCCGTGCTCAACGCCAAGGCCTGGATTACTGAAGCAATCGCCGCTGCCGATCGTTTTGCCATCGGCCACGGGCATGGGCCGGTGCATCACTTTCACAAATATTATTGAGGCTCTTGTAGCCCGGATGGAGCGCAGCGAAATCCGGGAGCGCGCCATCCGCGCATGCAAGACCCCGGATTGCGCTTCGCTTCATCCGGGCTACGCATTCATCGCTGCTTCGTTGTCCGCCACGATATGCAGGCAACACAACACCTCTTCCCCGCAGTCGCGGCCGCCGATGTCGCCAGATTGTCGCACGCTGCTGTTATCCGCAGGGCAGGGGCGTGCTGCTGATTCTCGTTAACTGTTTGTGGGGCCTTGGGTCGCGGGGATCGTCATCGCCTTGTCACAGGAATCTGTTAGGTGCACAGGCATGGGAAGTGACTCCTTGAGTGAAGAAAGTCCCGAGCGGCACTTTCGCACTTTGTTTATCTCCGATGTCCATCTCGGAGCCCGCGGTTCGCAAGCCGACCGCCTGCTGGACTTCCTCCGCTCTCACGATGCCGACACGATCTACCTCGTTGGTGATATCGTCGACGGCTGGGCGCTGAAGTCGAACTGGTACTGGCCGCAGACCCATAACGATTTCGTGCAGAAGATGCTGCGCAAGGCGCGCAAGGGCGCCAAGGTGATCTACGTCCCGGGCAACCACGACGAGTTCCTGCGCAAATATTACGGCACGCATTTCGGCGGCATCGACGTGGTGGAGAACACGGTTCACACCGGCGCCGACGGCAAGCGCTACCTCGTGATCCACGGCGACATTTTCGATCTCGTGGTGCAGAACGCGCGCTGGCTCGCCCATCTCGGCGACAAGGCCTACGACTTCGCGATCCAGATGAATCGCTTCGTCAACTTCTTCCGCAAGATGTTCGGCGTGCCGTACTGGTCGCTGTCGCAATGGGCCAAGCTGAAGGTCAAGAAGGCGGTGAACTATATCGGCGCGTTCGAGGCGACGCTTGCCGGCGAGGCGCGGCGCCACGGCTGCGACGGCGTGATCTGCGGCCACATCCACTACGCGACGATTCATGACGAGCACGGCATCCGCTACATGAATTGCGGCGACTGGGTGGAGAGCTGCACCGCGCTCGCCGAGCACGAGGACGGCCATTTCGAGATCATCACCTGGACCGACCCGGTGCGCCGGATCGCGCCAGTTCCGCGAGTGACGGCACGCGCTGCATGACGCATATCCTGGTCGCGACCGATGCGTGGCATCCCCAGGTCAACGGGGTTGTCCGCACGCTGACCATGATGGCGCAGGCGGCGAAATCGCTCGGCGTCGAGGTGAGCTTCCTGACGCCGGACGAGTTCCGCACCTTCGCGATGCCGAGCTATCGCGATCTCCGGCTGGCGCTGCCCTACCGGGCCAAGGTGGCAAGTCTGATCGAGGCGGCGAGGCCCGACAGCATCCATATCGCGACCGAGGGCCCGATCGGGCTTGCGGTGCGCCGCTATTGCCGCAAGCGCGGCCTGCCGTTCACGACGAGCTTCCATACCCGCTTCCCCGAATACGTCTCGGCGCGGACGCCTGTCCCGGAAGCCTGGGTGTGGCGCGCATTGCGCTGGTTCCACCGGCCGAGCCGGGCGGTGATGGCGGCGACCCCGGCGCTGGCGGCCGAGTTGCGTCAGCGCGGCTTCCGCAACGTGGTGCTGTGGTCGCGGGGCGTCGATACTGCGCTGTTCCATCCGCGCGATGTCGATCTCTGCCTGCCGCAGCCGGTCTATCTCAGCGTCGGCCGGGTGGCGGTGGAGAAAAATCTTGAGGCCTTTCTTGACCTCGATTTGCCGGGAACCAAGGTCGTGGTCGGCGACGGCCCGGCGCGGGCGGCGCTGGAGCGGAAATATCCGGACGCCGTGTTCCTCGGCGCCCGCCATGGAGAAGAATTGGCTGAGATCTACGCGGCGGCCGATGTGTTCGTTTTCCCGAGCCGGACCGATACGTTCGGTCTGGTGCTGCTTGAAGCGTTGGCGAGCGGCTTGCCGGTTGCCGCTTTTCCGGTCACCGGTCCCCGCGACGTGATCGGCGCGGCGCCGGTCGGTGTGCTCGACGAGGATTTGCGCCATGCCTGCCTCGAGGCGCTCAGCATTCCGCGGCAGGCCTGCGTTGATTTCGCCGCGCTCCACACCTGGCAGGCGTCGGCCCGGGTGTTCATCGACCGTTGCATGAACGTCCGTCCTGCGCCGCCGGATGGCGAGGGGGAGGCGTTCGAATTTGGTGCCGAAGAGCACCATTTCGCCGTCCTGCCGACACCTCAGCCAAGCTCACGCTAGTTGGGTCACGCTAAAGCGTCTTGCCCGCCAGCCCGTCGCCGCGATACAAATCGCGAATGACGGACACCGTTCTCAATCCACCCGTCGCTGCCGCGGACATCGATGCCGCCGCAAGGGTGGTCGCGCCGTTCGCGGTGCGCACGCCGCTCCTGACCTTCCCCGTTCTCAACGAACGCGTCGGCACCCAGGTCTTCCTCAAGCCCGAAATGCTGCAGCGGACCGGATCGTTCAAGTTTCGCGGCGCCTTCAACAAGCTCGCCTCGATCCCGCAGGACAAGCGGAGCGGCGGCGTCGTCGCGTTCTCCTCGGGCAACCACGCCCAGGGCGTCGCCGCGGCGGCCAAGATCCTGAACATGCAGGCGACCATCGTGATGCCTGCGGACTCGCCGATCACCAAGCGCGAGCGCACCAAATCCTATGGCGCCGAAGTCGTGCTCTACGACCGCGATCGCGACGACCGCGAGGCGATCGCCAACGGCATTGCCGGCAAGCGCGGCGCGACCTTGGTGCGCCCCTACGACGATCCCTTCGTGATCGCGGGCCAGGGCACCGCCGGCCGCGAGATCGCCGAGGACATGGCCGCGCTCGGACTGACGCCGGACATCGTGGTCGCGCCGGCTTCAGGCGGCGGATTGATCGCCGGCGTCGCAACCGCGGTGAAGGCGAAATATCCGCAGGCCCAGGTGATCGTCGCCGAGCCCGCGGGCTATGACGATCACGCCCTGTCACTCAAGGTAGGACATCGCGAGGCGCATCCGGTCGCGGCGCGGACCATCTGCGATGCGCTGATGGCGATGATGCCGGGCGAGCTCACCTTTGCCATCAACAGCAAGCTGCTGGCGAACGGTGTCAACGCCACCGATGACGAAGTCGGCGCCGCCGTTGCCTTCGCCTATCGCGAGCTGAAGCTCGTGGTCGAGCCGGGCGGCGCGGTCGGGCTCGCCGCGCTGCTTGCGGGACGGATCGACGCCAAGGGCAAGAACGTCGTCATCGTGCTCTCGGGCGGCAATATCGACACCGACCTGTTCGCGAAACTCGTTGCCTGACACCGGGTTAGGCACAGATGCTGCCGCGGTACATGAGCCGGCTCACGTTGCGCGTGCGGTCCATGGAACATGAATGCTTCGCGCGCCTCGCGTCGTGCGCGGGTCAAGCCCGGCAATGAGAGGATATGAAAAGTCTAGGTTACGAGAAGAACGCGATCTTCTCGGCCTGGCTCATGCGGCGGATCGGCGCGAGTGGATCGTTGGCCGCGACGCTTGGCCTTTTCAGAAGACCGCTGGCGATGATCGTCGAGCCGAGTGAGATCTCCGCTGCGGGAGCAGGGGCAGGCTCAACGGCGGGCGGGAGAGGTGGCGGCATCACCAGAGTCTCGGCAATCGCCGCTGCCGCTCGCGGTGGCGGCTCCATCTTGACCTCGACCTTCGGCGCGGGCGCCGGTGCAGGCTCAGGCTGAATGGCTGGCGCAACCATTTCCGGCTCGGCGGCCATCGCCTCGGCGACACGCATCTCCTCGGCGGCGCGCATTTCCTCCGCGATCGCCTCTTCGTCGATGGGATCGGGCGCACCCATCTCCATCGCGATGAGGTCGAGCACCGCCTCGTCATGGGCGTCGGCCGTCGCTTCGTCGGTGACGCGGGCGAGTTCTGCGGCCTCGGCTTCGGCCAGCGCGGCTTCAGCCTTGATCCAGGCTTCGCTCGGCTGCGGCATCACGGCTGCAGCGGCCTCCTGAGGCGGCGCTGGCGGCGTAGCGGCCATATCGGGGGCTGCACTTTCGGCCACCGGTGGCGGCGCCGCGGGGGCCGCTGCCGGCGGCTCCGCAACCGGCGCCTCGGCCACATCAGGCTCGGCCGCAGGCGTCGCCGCCTTGTCCGGATCGAACTCGCTCAGGCGGCGCGCCAGCGCAGCGAAGCCGGCATCCAGCACGGCCTTGGCATCGTCCATCGAGACCTCGGCGGCGCCAGCCTCGATCGCGCTAACTTGCGAATCGATGATGTCGCAGATCCGGCCGTCATTGCCGATCTCGCGCAGCCGCCAGGAGATCTCCCTGATCACCCGCACGCCCTTGCGCACCGGCGCGAGGCTCTGCTCAAAGCTGATGCCGTCGAGCGCGGCGATGGCCGAGGCCTGGGCGGCCTCGATTGCGCCGCGCAGGGCGGCCAGCGCCTGCGCCAGCTGCTCGTCCCTGATCGCCGCTGCGGCGGCTTGCCGCTGCGCGCTGAGGCTTTCCTCGATCCGCGCCACCGCATCGAGCACCATGCGGGTATCGGCATTGCGGTTGCGCTTGGCGTATTCGCCGAGGAACCAGCGGCCCCGCGAAGTCTCCATGAAGGCCGCGCTGATCGCGGCATAGTCCTCCTCGCTCGGCAGGGCCGCGCGGGCGGATATCGGCGACAGGGCGAATGCTTCTTCGGCCATCACAATCTCTCCGCGCAAATCACTGCGCGTTACGCTAACGATCACCACGATATCGCGCGAATCGCAATTGAATTGATGTCTTCCGAATCACAAATCCCCATCGCAGCAAAGGTTGCATCGCGGCGATTCGCGAACCGACTCGCGGCATTCTACGCCACGCTGTTCGGCATGACCGGGGTTCACCTGCCGTTTTTCACGGTGTGGCTGAAGGCGATCGGCATCGACGCCACCTGGATCGGCATCATCACCGCGGTGCCGCCGGTGACGCGCTTCACCGTGCTGCCGCTGGTCACCGCGGCGGCGGAACGGCGCCAGATGCTGCGCGGCGCGATCATCGCCACCGGATTCGCAACAGCGTTCGGCTTTGCCGTGATCGGCACCCAGCACCAGCCGTTCGTGCTGCTGGCGATCTATGCGCTGACCTGCTGCGTCTGGACCCCGATGGTGCCGCTCACCGACGCCTATGCGCTGCGCGGCGTCAGGCAATTCGGCCTCAACTACGGACCGCTGCGGCTCTGGGGCTCGGCCGCCTTCGCGGTCTGCGCGCTGGTGAGCGGCTTCCTGCTCCGCTATGTCGCGGAGGTCGACCTGATCTGGATCGTCACGGCCGTGACGATGCTCGGCGCGCTGGTCGGGCTGACGCTGCGGCCGCTGGGCCGTCCAGTGGCTGCCGTCACACCTGCGGCCGGCGCGCCAAAACTGCTGCGCAATCCCACCTTCCTCGCCATCATCGTATCCTCGGCGCTGATCCAGGGCAGCCACGGCGCCTATTACATCTTCGCATCGATCGCCTGGCAGCAGGCCGGCTTCAGCGGCCTGACGATCGCTTGTCTCTGGGTGCTCGGCGTGATCGCCGAGATCGTGCTGTTTGCGGCCTCGCCGCGCTTCACGCTGCCGTCGGCTGTGCTGGTGATGATCGCGGCGTCCAGTGCCGCGGCGCGCTGGGCGATCACCGCGCAGGACCCGCCGCTTGCGGTGCTTGCAGTTGTGCAGCTCGGACACGGGCTGAGCTTCGGCCTGACGCAGGTCGGCATCATGGGCCTGATGGTGCATCACGTGCCGGTTCACGTGATGGCGCGCGCGCAAGGCTATCTCACCGCCTGCGGCGGCATTGTCGCGAGCACCACGGCGATCGTCAGCGGCATGGTCTATGCGCGCTTCGGGCTCGGCGTCTACGACATGATGGCCGCAATGGCGGCCACGGGCGGGCTCGTGATGTGGCTGGCGCGCAAGCGTCTCACCGATTAGCCCCAGAGCCCGGCGTCGGGCGGATAGACCAGGCTGCCCTCGTAGCGCAGGCCGTGGTCGCGGTCCTTCGCCAGCAGCAGCGGGCCGTCGAGGTCGACGAAGCGTGCCTGCTGCGCGATCAGCATCGCCGGCGCCATCGCAAGCGAGGTCGCGACCATGCAGCCGATCATGATCTCGAAGCCGAGCGCACGGGCGGCATCCGCCATCGCAAGCGCTTCGGTCAGGCCGCCGGTCTTGTCGAGCTTGATGTTGACGGCGTCATAGCGGCCGCGCAGGCCGGCAAGCGAGGCGCGGTCGTGCACGCTCTCGTCGGCGCAGACCGTGAGCGGGCGCTGGATCCGCGCCAGCGCCTCGTCCTTGCCCGCCGGCAGCGGCTGCTCGATCAGGGTGACGCCGGCATCGGCGCAGGCCGCGAGATTGGCGGCGAGGTTGTCCTCGGTCCAGGCTTCGTTGGCGTCGACGATCAATTCGGATCGAGGCGCCGCCTTGCGCACGGCGGCGATCCGTGCGCCGTCGCCATCGCCGCCGAGCTTGATCTTGAGCAACTGACGATGCGCAGCCTTTGCGGTGGCCTCCGCCATCGCCTCGGGCGTCCCGAGCGAGATCGTATAGGCGGTGGTGCGCGGCTCCGGCGCGGGCCGGCCGAGCAGGTTCCAGATCCGTTTGCCGGCGCGTTTGGCCTCAAGGTCCGCCAGCGCGCAATCCAGCGCATTGCGGGCGGCGCCGGCGGGCATCCGGGCCTGCAAGGCGATGCGGTCCATGCCGCCGGCGAGCGGCGCCTGCATCGCCTGGATCGCGTGCAGCGTCGCCTCGGGCGTTTCGCCATAGCGCGGGTAGGGCACGCATTCGCCGCGGCCAATGAGGCCGCCCTGGCTTGCCTCGGTGACCACGACGATGGCCTCGGTCTTGGCGCCGCGGCTGATCGTGAAGGTCCCTGCGATCGGCCAGCGCTCGATCCGACCGGTCAGGGAAATCGCTCCGGATGGGGTGGAAGTCATTTTAAAGTCTACTATTTCCTGAACCGTAGCTTGCGACGCGCAGCCAACTATGGCTGTTTAGCGGCAGATTCGACAAGCCGATCCGGCAGCGCCGGAGATCAGCGTTAGCGGCAGCCAGCCGGCTTGAGGGGTAGGCAAAAGGTGAGCGGCGACCCGACACTGGAGCGGATAGCCCAAGGCGAAGGACTGGCGTTGTGTGCGGCGGGCAACTGGACCGCCCGCTTTGCCTCTGCGCTCGAGCGTATCGTCTCCGACGCGGAGAAGCTGCGCGGCAGCCGGCCGCACATCTTCATCGACGTGTCGCAGGTCGCGAGCCTCGACACCTTCGGCGCCTGGCTGATTGAGCGGCTGCGCCGTAGCCTCAGCGACGCCGGCGCGGAAGCCGAGATCGCGGGCCTGTCGGCCAATTATTCCAGCCTGGTCGACGAGGTCCGCCGCGTCGGTCCCGCGCCCAGGGTCGTCAGCGACCGGCTGTCGATATCAGGCATGCTCGAGCAGATCGGGCGCACCGTGGCCGGGATCGGCGGCACGATCATCGGCCTCGTCGACATGCTCGGCGCGGTGCTGGTGGCCGCGGGCAAGGTGCTGATCCATCCGCGCAGCTTCCGCCTGACCTCGACGGTGCATCACCTCGAACAGGTGTGCTGGCGCGCGGTGCCGATCGTGGTGCTGATCACCTTCCTGATCGGCTGCATCATCTCGCAGCAGGGCATCTTCCATTTCCGCAGGTTCGGCGCCGACATCTTCGTCGTCGACATGCTGGGCGTCCTGGTGCTGCGCGAGATCGGCGTGCTGCTGGTCGCGATCATGGTCGCGGGCCGTTCCGGCTCGGCCTATACCGCCGAGCTCGGCTCGATGAAGATGCGCGAGGAGATCGACGCGCTGCGTACCATGGGTTTCGATCCGATCGAGGTCCTGATCCTGCCGCGCATGCTGGCGCTGGTGCTGGCGCTGCCGATCCTGGCCTTTCTCGGCGCGATGGCCGCGCTCTATGGCGGCGGCCTGGTGGCCTGGCTCTATGGCGGCGTCGATCCGGAGGCCTTCCTGCTCCGCCTTCGTGATGCCATATCGATCGACCATTTCATCGTCGGCATGGTCAAGGCGCCGGTCATGGCGGCGGTGATCGGTATCGTCGCTTGCGTCGAAGGCCTGGCGGTGCAGGGCTCGGCGGAGTCGCTCGGACAGCACACCACCGCATCGGTGGTGAAAGGGATCTTCTTCGTGATCGTGATGGACGGCGTGTTCGCGATCTTCTTCGCCTCGATCGGGATGTGATCATGGCGGAAGAGGACAACGACGCCATCATCCGGGTCCGCGACATTACCGTTCAATTCGGCAATACGCGGGTGCTCGACGGCCTCAACCTCGACGTCAGGCGCGGCGAGATCCTCGGCTTCGTCGGGCCCTCGGGCGCCGGCAAGTCGGTGCTGACGCGCACCATCATCGGGCTCGTGCCGAAAGTCGCCGGCCGCATCGAAGTGTTCGGTGTCGATCTCGACGCCGCGAGCTCATCGCAGCGCCGTGCCGTCGAGCGCCGCTGGGGCATCCTGTTCCAGCAGGGCGCGCTGTTCTCCTCGCTGACGGTGCGCCAGAACATCCAGTTTCCGGCGCGCGAATATCTGCGCGTCTCGCAGCGGCTGCTCGACGAGATCATGGTGGCGAAACTCGTGATGGTCGGGCTGAAGCCGGAAGTCGCCGATCGTTATCCGTCGGAATTGTCGGGCGGCATGATCAAGCGCGTCGCGCTGGCGCGCGCACTCGCGCTCGATCCCGAACTCGTGTTTCTCGACGAGCCGACCTCGGGTCTCGATCCGATCGGCGCCGGCGAGTTTGACGAGCTGGTGCGCACCCTGCAGCGCACTTTGGGGCTGACCGTTTTCATGGTAACGCACGATCTCGACAGTCTTTACACCGCGTGCGACCGTATCGCCGTTTTAGGGAACGGTAAGATCATTGCTGCAGGATCGATCGCCGACATGAAGGCATCGCAGCATCCATGGCTGCAGCAATATTTCAACGGCAAGCGCGCCCGTGCCGTTGTGGCCTAGCCCATGATCCCGAAACCTGGAGCCGATTTTCGGACGAAATCATGCGCCAACAGGGAATTCGACGGGCTCGAACGCAGGCTGACTGCGCGAGAGCCCAGAGTAATTAACGCGAGCAGTTGATGGAAACGCGGGCGAACTACGTCTTGATCGGGGCTTTCACGCTGGCGGTGATCGCCGCCGCGTTCGGCTTCGTGCTGTGGTTCCAGAGCCTCCACACCACCAAGCAGCGCAGCCCCTTGCGGGTGATCTTCGAAGGGCCGGCGTCAGGCCTGCGCAATGGCGGCAATGTCAATTTTAACGGTATTCGGATAGGGGAAGTGGTCTCGGTGAAGCTCGACAACCCGCGACGCGTGGTCGCGCTGGCGATGATCGAGAACAACGCACCGCTCCGCAAGGACACCCTGGTCGGTCTCGAGTTCCAGGGTCTCACCGGCGTCGCCGCGATTTCGCTCAAGGGCGGCGAGGAGGCCGCCCCGCCGGTGCCGCTGGACGAGGACGGCATCCCGGTTCTGACCGCCGACCCGAATGCGCTGCAGGACGTCACCGAGGCGATCCGCGCCACCCTGCAAAACGTCAACCGCATCGTCGCCGACAATCAGCAGTCGGTGAAGAACTCGCTGAAGAATCTCGAGGTCTTCACCCAGGCGCTGGCGCGCAATTCCGAGAAGATCGACAACGTCATGCTCAAGGTCGACGGCGTGATGGGCAAGGCCGACAGCCTGATGCTGGGCCTCAATGCGATCGCGGGCGGCAACAATGGCAGCGAGCTGAACCTGATGGTGAAGTCGATCCGCGAGCTCGCCGAGGATCTCGACAAGCGCTCCAATCTCCTGATCAACGACGGCCGCAGGACGCTGTCCGACATCAGCCGCGCGGTGAATAATTTCGACCGCAATCCGAGCCGGGTGATCTTCGGCGGCAGCAACAACGCCGCACCCGAACCCGCGCCGGCACCTGCCACCGCGCCCGGGCCGCGGCGGCGGCAATGACGTGACGGCCGAATGGTGCGTGGCGAATAGCGAATAGGGTTCGCCGCACCGCTGGTTGTTACGTCATTCCGGGGCGGTCCGCAGGACCGAACCCGGAATCTTGAGATTCCGGGTTCGATGCCTTGCATCGCCCCGGAATGACGATCAGAAGCTGTCGGGTCCTTCGTCCACACAGAGTTTTCGGGCCAATCTAGCCCCAAACAAAAACGGAGACCTTTCGGTCTCCGTTTTTCCATTCGCTATCAGCTATTCGCCAGCTTATCCCAGCCGTCCCGCGGCGTGCGCGAGCAGGGTGTAGACCAGCCCGGTCTCCGAGGTGAGGTGGCTGCTCAGCTCCTGCTGGCCGCGGCCGTCGCGGGCGACTTCGTCGAGCAGGCGCTCGAACTCCGCGATGTAGCGGTCGACCGTCTGCTTGAAGCCGCGGTCGGAGCGGTACTTGCGGGCCACCTCATCGAAGGCCTTCTGGCCGGCTGGCGTGTAGAGGCGCTTGGAGAACGCCTTGTTCTCGCCGCGCTGGTAGCGATCCCACATCTCGGCCGCAAGCGTGCGGTCCATCAGCCGGCCGATGTCGAGCGACAGCGACTCCAGCGGATTGACCGGCTGCTGCTGCGGACGCGGGCGCTGCTGGGCGTCGCGGCTCTGCGGGGCGGGCGGCGGCGCGTCGCTCCGGTTGAGCAGGTCGGACAGCCAGCCGTCACCGTTGTTGTTGGGGCCTGCCGGGCTGACCGGCGGGGCCTCGGTGCGGCGCGAGCTCGCCATGCCGAGATCCGGCGGCGGCAGCGTCGAGGCGCTGTTGCCGTTGTCCCGCATGCGCACATCGCCGCGGCCGCCGGCGGCAGCCATCACCGGCTCGTCGTGGCGAACGCTGGCGCGGTTGGTGCTGACCACGTCGAGTCCGCGGCCGTGATGAGCGACGATGCGGTTCAGCTCGGCCAGCGCCTCGATCTGGTCGACGATCACCTTGCGCATCTGCGCGGTGTTCTCGGCGGCCTCCTGCGGCATCTCGAGCACGCCGCGGCGCAGCTCGTTGCGGGTGGACTCGAGCTCGTTGTGCATCTCGCTCGCCATCTGCTTCATCGCCGTGACCATCGCGGAGAACTTCTCCGTCGATTCCTTGAACATCGCATCGGTCTCGGCATTGCTCTGCTGGTAGAGGTCGTTCATGGCGTCGACGGTCTGCTGACGCTCGTTCTCGGCTGCCTGGCGTACCGCCTCGAACTGCCTGCTGATCGCAGCCGAACCGGCGCCTGCGGTCTCCGCCACCACGCGGGCGATGTCGCGGGCGCGTTCCTCGGCCGCTCCGAGCGATTCATCGAGCAGCCCGGTGAAGCGCGACAGCCGCTGGTCGAGATCGGTGGTGCGCAGGTCGATGGTCGTGACCAGCGCTTCCAGCGCCGACTTGCGCTCGCTGACGGAGGCCGTCGTCGAGCGGTTGGCCTGCTCGACCACCGCAGCCGCATCGATCAGCGCCTTGCCATGGGTCTCGAACTGGCTCGACAGCGCGCCGAGATCTTCCAGCGCCTTGCCGGTCTTGCTGTTGAACACCGTGAGCTGGTCTTCCAGCGTCTGGGTTGCCACGCCGTTGCGCGAGGTGACGTCGTTCATGGCGGACACGAAGTCGGCCACGCGGGTCACCAGCGCGCGCTCCAGCGAGTTGAGGTTGTCGTGGGCGCCGGTCAGCACTTCCTGCAGGAGGATGTTGCCTTCGCGCAGCCGCTCGAACAGCGCGACCGTATCGGTACGCAGGATCTTGCTGGTCTCCTGCATCTCCGTGACGGCCGAGATCGAGACCTGGCGCGACTGGTCGATCGCCGCGCGCGAGGCGTGCTCGAGCTCCTTGAGCGACTTCGCCACCGCGCCGGTCGCCTGATCGCCGGCCGAGGTGATGTTGCGCGCGACATCGCTGCCGTGGGCCGACATCGTCTGCGAGAAGGCGAGGCCACGGGTTTCGATCGCCTTCAGCGCGTCAGCGGTGGCGCGATCCATGTCGCTCGACAGCTGCGTGGTCTTGGCGGTCAGCGCCTCGACCAGCGAGCCGCGGCGGCCGTCGACCATCTGCGACAGACGCTCAGTCTGCTGCTGCACATAGGTGACGATCTCGTCGGTCTTGCCGGTCATCGCCGAGCCGAAGGCGCTGGAGGCCGACAGCACCGAACGTTCGATGTCGGCGGAGGTCGTCTTGACCTTGGTCGAGACCTCGTTGGACATGGTGATCAGCGCGGCCTGCGCGTTCTGCGCCGAGGTCTGGATGTTGTCGGTGGTCTTGGCCGTGACCGCACCCAGCGCCCGCTCGATATCGGTCGAGAGCGTGCGGATCTGAGCGGCGGCATCGGCGGAGGTCGCCGCAAACGAGCCCTGGGCCTCGCGGGCGCTGCCCAGGATGGTCTGCGCAGTGTCCGCGCTGGCTGTGGTCAGCGAGCGCTCGATCTCGGCGGAGATCTCGCGGATCTGGCTTGCGGCCTCGCTGGAGGTTGCCACGAACGAGCTTTGGGCATCGCGAGCGCTGCCGAGGATCGCCTGCGCGGTGTTGGTGCCGACCGAGGTCAGGGTGCGCTCGACATCGACGGCCAGCGACTTGACGTGGTTGGCTGCCTCCGTCGACGCAGTGACGAGGGTGTTCTGCGCCTCGCGGGCGCCGGCCGTCAGCATCTCGACGGTGCCGGAGCCGGCCATCGACAGCGCACGCTGGATGTCGGCGGCAAGCGCAGACACCTTGGTCGCAGCGTCGGTCGACGCGTTGACCAGCGTGCTCTGGGCCTCACGCGCACCTGATGTGATCGATTCCGCGGTGGCGGAGCCTGCCATCGACAGCGAACGCTCCATGTCGGCCGCCAGCGAGCGGACCAGATCGGTGGCCTCGGTGGATGCGCCGGCGAGCGTGCTCTGGGCCTCGCGGGCGGAGGCGACGACGGCTTCCGCGGTGGCGGAGCCTGCCATCGACAGCGAGCGCTCGATGTCGGCCGACAGTGTCCGGACCAGGTTGGTGGCGTCGGTGGATGCGCCGGCGAGCGTGCTCTGGGCCTCGCGGGCGGAGGCGACGACGGCTTCTGCGGTGGCGGAGCCTGCCATCGACAGCGAGCGTTCGATGTCGGCCGACAGTGTCCGGACCAGATTGGTGGCGTCGGTCGACGCGCCGGCGAGCGTGCTCTGGGCCTCGCGGGCGGAAGCGACGACGGCTTCCGCGGTGGCGGTGCCGGCGGTCGAGAGCGAGTGCTGCACGTCGGCCGCGAGCGAGCGGACCAGGTTGGCGGCTTCGGTGGATGCACCGGCAAGCGTGCTCTGGGCTTCGCGAGCGGAGGCGACGACGGCTTCGGCGGTCGCGGTGCCGGCCATCGAGAGCGAACGCTCGACGTCACTGGCGAGCGACTTGACCTGGCCGGTGACGTCGGTCGAGGTCGCGATCAGCGTGGTCTGGGCCTCGCGCGCACCGGTCATGATCGCTTCGGCGGCGGCGGAGCCAGACATCGACAGCGACTGCTCGACATCGGCGGCCAACGACTTGACCTGGCTTGCGGCTTCGACCGAGGCGCTGACCAGCGTGGTCTGCGCGTCGCGGGCGCCGGACAGCACGGAGGCCGCGGTGGCGCTGCCGGCCGCCTGCAGCGTGCGTTCGACATCCTCGGACAGCGACTTGATCTGCGAGGCGACGTCGCCGGAGGCCGAGACCAGCGACACCTGGGCGTCGCGGGCACTGGTGAGGATCGAGTTGGCGGCGCTGGTGCCGACGGCGGTCAGCACGCTCTCGACCTCGGCCGAGCTCAGCTTGAGCTGGTTGCCGACGTCCGCGGACACGGTGAGCAGCGCCTGCTGCGCGGTGCGCGCGCCGGTCTGGATGGTTTCGCTGGTGTTGACCACGAGGTTGGTCAGCGAGCGCTCGGCGTCCTCGACATGGGACTTGATGCTCGACGACAACAGCTCGGCGCGGGACATCAGGTCCTCGCTCGCCTGGCGGCCGCTGCTCTCGATGCGGCCGGCGACGGCCTCGACGCGCGAGCCCAGCAGGTCCTCGAACTGCGCGACGCGGGTGTCGATGTCGCCGGCGATGACGCCGACGCGGCTCTCGATGCCCTGCTGGATGTCGGCGAAGCGCGCCGAGATGGTGTCGGTCAGGTTCGAGCTGTGACCATTGATGGTGTCGGCGAGGCGGGTGCTGTGGCCGTTGAGGGTGTCGACCAGGCGGACGCTGTGGCCGTCGATGGTTTCGGTAACGCCGTTGATGCGATGGTCGACCGCGGCGATCGCCTGCACGGTGCCTTCGGTCAGGGTGGTGGTGAGCAGGCCAAGCCGCGAGTCGATCGACTGGATCGCCTGGGAGGCGCCGTCGGTCAGCTGGGTCGCGAGCGTGCCGAGATGGCCGTCAATGGTGTCGGTGACCGACCTGGCGCGGCTCTCGAAGGTGACCTCGAGGGACTTCATGCGGCCGTCGATCGCATCATCGAGCGATTGCAGACGGCCGTCGAACGAGCCGATCTTGCTGGCGAGCGAACTATCGAACGACGACAGCTTGTCGGTCAGCGAGGCGTCGAGATTGGTAACGCGGCTGCCGAGCGTGGTTTCGAACTGCAGCAGGCGCTGGTCGAGCGAGGCGGTGATTTCGCCGCTATTCGTGGTCACGCGATGGTCGAAGGTGTCGACATAGGTCTTCAGGCTGTCGGCGATGTCCTGGGTCCGCTGGCCCATGCGCTCGACGATGTCGCCGCCGAAGGTCTTCACCGTGCGGTCGAATTCCGAGATGTGGCGGGTGATCAGCGCGCCGAGCGTGCCGGAGTCGCGGGCGAATTTCTCGGCGAGCTCGCTGCCATGGTTTTTCACCAGGTCGTCGAACGCGCTCATCTGCAACGACAGCGAGTCGTGCGCGGTCTCGGTCTGGCCCACCACCTTGGCGACCAGCGAGTTGACGGTGACGTCGAGCGCTTCGCTCGCCTTGTCGCCGGACGTCAGGATCTGGCCGGCGAGGCGGTTGCCGGCGTCGTCGATCTTGCTGACGAGGTCGTTGCTGCGCAGCTCGAGCTCGAGCAGCAGCGAGTCCGCGGAGTTCTTCAGGGAGTCGTGGACCTCTTCGGTGCGATCGGAGATGCCGTCGACGATGACGGACGAACGCTGCTCGAACTCGCCGGTGATGCGGTCGATGCGCTCGTTCAGCAGCTCGTGGACGCGATCGGCCAGATCGACGAACTCGTCATGGACGTGGCCGGTCTTGAAGTTGAGGCTGGTGGTCAGCCGCTCGGAGGCATCCATCACCGCGCGCGTGGTCTCGGCGCTGGCTTCCTCGAGGCGGTCGAGCAGGTCGCCGCCGCGCTCGCCGAGCGCGAGGATCATGTTGTCGCCGGCATGGCTCAACGCGGTCGTGATGTGCTGGCCGCGCTCTTCCAGCGCGCCGGTGATGCTCTTGGCGACCTCGTCGACGCGCGAGGCGATGGCGTCCGAGATCAGCGCGATGTCGTGGCGCAGGTCGATCTGCACACCGGAGATCGCGCTGCGCACCTGCTCGGCCTGGCCGACCAGGTTGTCGCGCTGGTGGGCGATGTCCTGCAGCAGCGCGCGGATGCGCACCTCGTTGTCGGAATAGGCGCGTTCCAGCGCCGCGACCTCGTTGGCAACGAGGGTCTCGAGTTCGCCGGCGCGCGCGATCGCGCGCTCGACGCCGTCGCCCATCGCCGCGACCTCGCGGCGGATCGCCTGGCCGACCGTCACCATGGAATCGGCAGCGGCGTTTTCCGGCTCGGAGAATCGCATCGCGACCTGCGCCATCGATTGCGCGATCATCTGCATGCGCTGACCGTGCGAGGCGAGGCTGGCGAGATAGTAGAACAGCAGGATCGGCACGGCGAACAGCGCGGCAAGGCCGGCGAGCACTAGGACGCCGGTGCCCTGGGTCATCGAGGCCTGCAGGGCCGGCCAGAACGCGATGGTGAGAATCATGCCGCCCAGCAGCCAGGCGCCGGAGCAGACAAAGAACAGCGTGAAGGCGTTGCGCGCGCGTCCTCCCTGCAGCGTCTGCAGCATCTGGCCGATGGTTTCGCGATCGTCGTTGGCGGCGCGGCGCGGCGCGCGCGGTTCTTCGATCGGCTCGAACGCCGAACGATCGGTATTATTCGGACGGGACTCGAACGATGCGGCTGAAAAATCGGCCGCGGACGGCGGCAGGTTCGGCGGCGCGGCGCCTTCGTTGAGGGGGCTGCGATTCTCCGCGCCCTGTTCGCTGATGTTGAGGGCTTCCTGGATGGCAGAAAGCGCGACTTCGGTGGGATCTTTGACCTTCTTGGGAGTGTTCGCCATGTTCAGTCTGAGCCCTCTCACTATTTTACGCGTCGGCGAGCCTGCGATCGTCCCCACGCAAGCTCGAAGCCGGTGCCCACAAGCGGAGCGCAAGCGGCCCCCTGGGCGGCTTGTCCGCTACATCCGCAAACATCCTATTGGGAGAGCGATGCGAATGAAATGCTTGCGATTAATACTTTCTTAATCATCGTTAACAGCTTTGCGCCATAAGGCCTTATGGGTACTCGAAATTCCGGCCGCAGAGCGCCGATTGTGTCCAGAAATTGTCCAGAATCGGGCGGTTTTGCCGATCATCCCGACAACAATCCGTTAACCAGTTTCGTGATTGGCTGGGCCAACGATCCGCCGGCGAGGGCCCGGCGGAGACGACAGGGACAGGCCATGCCGCTTCATCTCGAACGGATCGAATGGACGCAATCGCCGCCACTGGCGCCCGGCGCCGGGCCGATCGACGTCGATCATCTTCAGCGCATGACGCTGGGCGATCCGGGCCTCGAGCGGGAAGTGCTGGCCATGTTCGCGGCCCAGTCGGCCCGGATCCTCGGTGAACTGGCCGCCTTGCCGCCCGAGGCGGCGACCCACGCCCACACCCTGAAAGGATCGGCGCGGGCAATCGGCGCCCTCGGCGTCGCCGAGGCTGCGGCCCAGCTGGAGACCGCGCTGACGGGCGGTTCCGATGCGGCCCAGCCGCTTGCCGCGCTCGGCGCCGCGATTGCCGAGGCGCGCACGGCGATCGAGCTGATCCTGGGCCGCTCCTAGGCGTCCGGCGTCTCGGCAGCGCGCCGCGGCAGCTTGGGCGGCTTCCCAACCTGCGGGCAGGTTTTCGGTCTCCGCGCTAGCGCTGTGCGGATCGACCCGTTATACGACTGCCCGGGACCTTTCCATCCATCGTCCGGCGCATTCCGGCAGCACGAGCAATCATGGCCAAAATCCACTTTATCGACCATTCCGGCGAGAAACGCACAGTTGAGATCGAGAACGGCGCGACGGTGATGGAAGGTGCGATCCGCAACGCCATTCCCGGCATTGAAGCCGAATGCGGCGG
This sequence comes from Bradyrhizobium sp. UFLA01-814, assembly GCF_046718885.1. NCBI lineage: Bacteria > Pseudomonadati > Pseudomonadota > Alphaproteobacteria > Hyphomicrobiales > Nitrobacteraceae > Bradyrhizobium > Bradyrhizobium sp. UFLA01-814. Next base: position 49,095 of record NZ_JAQOSR010000038.1, read on the forward strand.
CGCCTGCGCCTGTGCGACCTGCCATGTCTATGTCGATGAAGCCTGGCGCGAGAAGGTCGGCGCGCCGTCGCCGATGGAAGAGGACATGCTGGATTTTGGCTTCGACGTGCGTCCGAATTCGCGGCTGTCCTGCCAGATCAAGGTAACCGACGATCTCGACGGACTGGTCGTGTCGACGCCGGAGCGGCAGGCCTAAGATTCTTTCATTCGCCGTCCGGATTCACTCCGCGACGGACCCAGCGGCGGAAGTTCTGCTTGACCTCCGCCGGCAGCGGCGTCGGCCTGCGCGTGGCCTCATCGATCATCACCGTGACTGCCTTCGCCGACGCCACGCATCTGCCTTCCGAAAACACCACCTGGTCGAAGGTAGTCGATGTGCGTCCAAACTTGACGAGACCGAGCCCGAGCTCGATCTGACCCGGCCAGTGCAGCTCGGCACGGAAATGGATGTCGAGGCGCACCATGATCCAGCCGAGCCCCGCCGGCATCAGCCCCATGCTGCGGTCCTTCACCAGCGTGACGCGGCCGGTTTCAAAATAGCTCGCATAGACGGCGTTGTTGACGTGCCCGTTGGGGTCGAGATCGGCAAAGCGCACATTGTCGGACAGGCGGTAGGGAAAGTCTTCCAGGCGCGGCGCATCGTCAGCACGGACAGGGGCATTCACGAGGGGGATCTCCGTCGGTTTCCCGCCCATACAGCCGAGTTGCGCAGGCTCGGCAAGGGGTTGCCGCGCCAGCCGCTGTCCCTATTATGCATGTCGCGATCCGGCCCACTTGGCTGGACAGGCGAAAAAGCCGTCCAGTCGATTTCAACTGAAAAGAAGCGGACATGAGCGAAGCGATCAAGACCGATGTGCTGATTATTGGCGCGGGCCCCTGCGGACTGTTCGCCGTGTTCGAACTGGGCCTGCTCGACATGAAGGTGCATCTGGTCGACATCCTCGACAAGATCGGCGGGCAGTGTGCCGAGCTCTATCCCGAGAAACCGATCTACGACATTCCCGGAATTCCCTTCGTCACCGGCCAGGGCCTCACCGAGCAGTTGATGGAGCAGATCAAGCCGTTCAATCCGACCTTCCATCTCAACGAGATGGTGGAGAGCATCGAGAAGATCGGCGATCCATTTTTCCGCGTGAAGACCGATGCCGGCAAGGAGTTCGAGTGCAAGGTCGTCGTGATCTCGGCCGGTGGCGGCTCGTTCCAGCCGAAGCGCCCGCCGGTGCCGGGCATCGAGGCCTATGAAGGTACGTCGGTGTTTTATGCCGTGCGCAAGATGGAGCAGTTCCGCGACAAGAACATCCTGATCGTCGGCGGCGGCGACTCCGCGCTCGACTGGACGCTCAACCTGCATCCGATCGCTCAGCGCATTACGCTGCTGCACCGGCGTGACGATTTCCGCGCGGCGCCGCACAGCGTCGAGCAGATGCGTGCGCTGGTTGCCGACGGCAAGATGGATCTGAAGATCGGCCAGGTCACGGGGCTCGAAGGCGCCAACGGTCAGCTCTCGGGCGCCGCGCTCAAGGGTAACGACAATGCGGTCTCGACGATCGCCTGCGATACGATGCTGCCGTTCTTCGGGCTCACCATGAAGCTCGGCCCGGTCGCGAACTGGGGCGTGGCGCTGGAGAACAATCTGGTGCCGGTCGACACCGCGGCGTTCGAGACCAACGTGTCAGGCATCTTCGCGATCGGCGACATCAACACCTATCCGGGCAAGCTCAAGCTCATTCTCTCCGGCTTCCACGAAGGTGCGCTGATGGCGCAGAAAGCGCACCGCTACGTGTATCCGGACAAGCGGCTGGTGTTCCAGTACACAACCTCGTCATCGAGTCTGCAGAAGAAGCTTGGGGTGAACTGATTTCACTCGAGCGGAGACCAATGCCAGGGGCATGGGCCATTTCCTGCGCGGCGCGAGTACTGGAACACTCCGTGAAATGGCCGTAGTCTGCTTGTAGTCGAGTTGGTCGATTGATCAGGTGATGATGATGCGGAATACGCTATCCAGACTTCGGCTGATCCTCGCGATCGCCACGGCCTTTGCGCTAGCTGCTCCGCTTGCGGCCTCGGCGGCCGACCCGTCGGCGGCCGGCCTGTGGCAAAAGGTCGAAGACGGCAAGCCCGAGGGCTGGTTCCTGGTGATCGAGCGCAATGGTCTGTTCGAAGGCATGATCGCAAAGATGTTTTCATCGCCCGGCGATCCGCCCAATCCGGTCTGCTCGAAATGCACCGACGATCGCAAGGACATGCCGTGGCTCGGCATTCCCCTCATCCGCGACATGAGGCGCAACGGGCTCGCTTATGAAGGCGGCAACGTGCTCGATCCGCGCAACGGCAAGGTCTACAAGGCCAAGATGACGTTGAGCGCCGATGGTCAGACGCTGACGATGCGCGGCTTTCTCGGCATCTCGCTGTTCGGCAAGGATGAGGTCTGGACCCGGCTGCCTGACACCGCGGTGGCCCAGCTCGATCCCGCGATCGTCGCCAAATATCTGCCGGCGCAAGCCGCGGTGGCGAAGCCGGCGGCGCCGGTGCCCGCGACGAAGCGGCACTAAAGCGCGATGAGATTAGGTTGAATCGTCATCGCGCTTTAGTTCTTTGTTTGAGCATGATCTTTTCGGAAAACCGCTTCGCACTTTTCCGGATCATGCTTTAGCACTTCTCTCTGGCTAACGCTCCGATCTGCGCGCGCTCACGCTCCGCTCTTGCGTGGCAGCGTGAGCGTTCAGCGCTGTCCCGTCGGTGCAATCGGCATCGGCAGTGGCGCGACCGGCTCGGAAATCACTTCAGGCACGGCGGTGTTCAACTGCAGCACGGTGGCGGCCGCGGGGACCGCGGCATCGGCCATCGCCGCATGGCCTTCGGCGCTCGGATGCACCGCGCCGCCATACACCGCCGACAGGATGCCCCATGTCGCGTCGTGGATGTCGCTTGGCTGCATCGACGACGGCAGGCCCTGCGGGTAGGTCATCGCCGTGAAGTAGCTGTCATTGGCGTCGCGGATCCAGCGCGCGCGCGGCAGATAGGCGCGGTATTCGCCGGCGCTGCGGCCGCATTTGAGCGGCTGGTTGGCCGCGGCGACGATGTCCGACACAAAGCTGTCGCCATTGGCGGCGAAGCAGTCGCGGTCGAATTCCGGATCGGTCGACGCGCGTGCGCAGAAGCCATGGCTCGCAAACGCGTCCTGATGCGCATCGACGAAGGTCATGCGGTCGGCCTGCGGATTGCGGCAGATGATGCCGGACTGGCACTGCGCGATCGCCTTGAGCTGCGGCAGGAACTCGTTCTGCACGAAGCTCGAGACCGACGCGAGGCGTTTGGGATCGGCGTTGAAAGAGGGATGGATCTCGAAGCCGGCGCGGCCGCCGGGGCAGGGTGCGCCGCCATTGGCCAGCGCCGGATTGGCATAGGCCGTGTAGATCACGTGCGAGAGATCGCCGCCGACCAGCGTCTTCAGCGCATCGCGCAGCTTGGCAAAATCGGCCGGCAGGTCGCGCGCCAGTGCCGAACGGGCATCTTCGACGCTGGCCATCGAGCCGCCGCGGCTGAACAGCGTGCGCTCGGTCGGCGTGTCGACGATCACGTTGGCGACGAGGCCGGAGAAGTAGATGTCGTTGGCGCCGATCGACAGCAGCACGAGGTCGAGGGTGCGGTCGGGCTGACGGCGCTTGGCGGCGGCGAGTGCCGTGCGCAGCTCCGCGATCTGGCCGTTGACGGTGCCCGAGCAGGTGTTGGCTGTCTTCGTCGGCAGACATTCCCGCGCCTGCTGCGAGCCGAGCAGGCCGTCGGCGATGGTGGCGCCGGTGCAGGCCAGCGGCAGATAGGTCACCGCGATGTGCGGATATTGCACGGCGAGCGCGAGCGCCGTGCGCGTCTGGTAGCTGTACAGCGACCGGTGACAGGCCGAGTTGAGCCACAGCGCGCTCTGGCGCTGCCAGTTGGTCAGGGTGTCCGGTGCTTCGCAGGCGCGGCCGCCTTTGTAGCCGGCGCGGCTCGGCCGGTAATATTGCGCCCCGCCGAGATAGGAGCGGAAGCAGAATCCCTCGTCGGAGAGCGCAATCGCGCGGTCGGGATTGCCCTCGCCGGATGCGATGCTGTCGCCGAGGCCCGCGATCAGCAAGTCGCGCACCTCGATCGGCGTCGTCACGCGCTGGTTGGCGTCCGAGCCGCTCGCGACGTCGACGGTCGCGACCGTGGTGCGGCCGTAGCGGACGCGCAGATTGATCGGCTCGGCGCAATCGAATGTCGAGGATTGCGGCCCGTCGCCGTCGTCGAACGACCAGGCGCAGGTCGCGCCGACCGGAACCGGTCCGGTGAGCCGCACGACGATCGGATGGTCGATCGGCGTCAGATAGCTTTCCTTGACGTTGTCGCGGGTGCAGGGCTCGCTGACGCGGCCCTGCAGGTCGATGCAGAGCCGGTTCACGGTGTTGCGCGCCCAGCCGCGGCCGTCGCTTTGCAGTTCCAGCGCCTGTTCCGAGGCCAGTACGCTGCGGCCAAGCCCGCTTTCGACATGCAGGCGGAAGTCGCGTTCCTCGCGGAACAGGCGGAAGCGGTTGCGGACCTCCCAGGAGATCTGCAGCTGATTGTCCTGCGCGTCCGCGGCTGATGCGAATACCGCTGCCAGCGCGCTGCCGAGCAGCACACTGCAGACCGTCACCCGAAACGAAAATCGAACCAAAAAGCCAATCATGGCGCGGTTTGACGCGAGCGGTACGGCGAAAATAAGAGAAGCGGCTGCGAGGATCGAAAATCCGGGGTCGAGGGGCCCGCACGAGGGCCGATAACGTTGTCTGTTACCGTTTCAGCTGCCTGACCCGCTGCTGCCGGCTTTCGATCGGTTGCCGCACGGTCGCCGAAGCCGTGCAGGCTTGGCTTAGTCGCTTCCGCTCTTGCCAGGGCTGCACCACGTTGAGCCAGAGCTCGCGCATGCCCATGATCGAGATCGAAATCCCGAATGGGATCAGGAAGTAGAGGATGCGGAACACGACCAGCGTCGCCAGCAATTGTTCCTTGCTGAACTCCGGCAGCGCCACCAGCATCGCGGCGTCGAACACACCGATCGAGCCGGGGGCGTGGCTGGCGAAGCCGAGCAGCGTCGCCAGGATGAACACGACCGCCAGCGAGACGAAGTCGATATGCGGCTCGGTCGGCATCAGCAGGTACATTGCGAGCGCGCAGAAGCCGAGATCGACCACGCCGATCAGGATCTGCAGCAGCGTCAGCTTGGCCGAGGGCAATACCACCTTCCAGCCGTTCTGGCCGAGCTCGCGGCGCTTCTCGCCGGTCAGGAGCCAGACGAAATAGGCGCCGATGCCGGCAAGGCAGCCGAGCGCGATCAGCCGGTTCATCGCCGGCGGCAGCAGGTCCATCGCCGACGCCGCCGCCGGGTGCCAGGCCATGCCGAAGCCGAGCACGAACAAATTGCCGAGCCAGAAGGTCAGGCCCGACAGAAAGCAGATCTTGGCGACGTCGATCGCGGAGAGGCCGTAATCGGAATAGATCCGGAAGCGGATCGCGCCGCCGGTGAAGACCGTGGCGCCGATATTGTGGCCGATGGTGTAGCTCGTGAAGCTCGACAGCGCTGCGATGCGGTAGGGGACATGGATCTTGCCGATCGTGCGCAGCGCGAAGAAGTCGTAGAAGGTCAGCGTGCAGAACGCCCCGACCACGCAGAGAGCCGCCAGCGCGATCCGATGCGGCGCGATGTTGGTGAGCGCGGTGAGAATGATGCCGGTATCGACGCCCTTCAGGGTGTGAACAAGCGACGTGATCGCGAACGCGATGATCAACACACTCGCGGCGATCCCGAGCCGTTTCCAGCCGATCTTTTCCTTGAAACCACGCCCAAGCGTGGTCAGCAGCCGAAGCATTCATCCTCCCGGCGGGGCGGCAATTTCAGTGGGACCCGGTCACGGACGGCGACGGGTGACGGGCAAACGCACCGTACGCGATGACCCATAAGGCAAAACCGATGCGTTGTGCAGCCCTTGACAAGCCAAGCTTCGGCCCTCGTCCAGCGTCATTGTCATATTGGCTACATATGTTCTCGCTCTGCGGAATGTGAGTCGCAGGACGGCGACGGGGCCACTGCATGTTCCGCCGTTCCAAGCGATTTCGTCGGCTTTTTCGCCGATTTTGCCGCCGTTCCGGCGTCGATGCGGGTCAGTTGGCGCGAGCCGAATAGACGGTATGCATCAGCACGGGGACGCCTGAGCCGGCTGTGGCGTTTACCAAAGTGTGAAGTCGACGCGCGCTTGCGCATGATCCGCCCTGCGCTCGGGGCCAAGTGAGGCGCGCGAGGGCGGTCCGTAGGTCTATTGAGGCAAAACGCCGCGCAAGCGGGCCGCCGTCGGGCAGGCCGGCCAGGAATGCGATTTCACACTTCGATCGGTGGCGAAGTGTTGCGGCGAAACGAAGGCCTATGTCTCGCATTGGTTGCCGAGAGCAAGGACAAGACCATGCAACAGACATCCCTGAACGTCCGGCACATGCCGGACCGCCGTGCAACGTCGCATCAGCAAACGAGCGGGCTCGCGGCGACGTTGACGCTCGCCGCGATGAGTCTCGGCTATGGCGTCGTGCAGCTCGACGTCACCATCGTCAACACGGCGCTCAATGCGATCGGCGCCTCGCTTGGCGGCGGCGTTGCCGAACTGCAATGGGTGGTCAGCGCCTACACGATTGCCTTTGCGGCCTTCATCCTGACCGCGGGCGCGCTCGGCGACCGGATCGGCGCCAAGCGCATCTTCATGGCCGGGTTTGCGATCTTCACCGCGGCATCGGTTGCCTGCGCGGTCGCGCCTGATGCGGCGACGCTGATCGCCGCCCGCTGCGTGCAGGGGCTGGCGGCAGCCATCCTGGTGCCGAACTCGCTGGCGCTGCTCCGCCATGCCTATGAAGACGAGAAGGCGCGGGGACGCGCAGTCGGGGTCTGGGCCGCGGGCGCGAGCCTTGCGCTGACCGCCGGCCCGTTCGTCGGCGGCGGACTGATCGCGCTGGTCGGCTGGCGCGCGATCTTTCTGGTCAACCTGCCGATCGGCCTCGCCGGCTTGTGGCTCGCCTGGCGCTTTGCCAGTGAAACCACGCGTCATCAGCAACACCGGCTCGATCCTGTCTCTTATACACATCTGACGCTGCCGACGACCATGG
>NZ_JAQOSR010000039.1:0-55850 GCF_046718885.1 Bradyrhizobium sp. UFLA01-814
GTTCAACCTGCTGCCGGACGTGCCGCTGGAGGTCGCGACGACGAACATCCAGCAGGCGGTCGACGAGCTGCACATGCCCGAGGGCATCCGCGGCAGCTTCGACGGGAATGCCGGCGATTTCAACAAGACCAGCGGGCGGCAGCCGCTGCTGATCCTCGGCGCGCTGGTCGCGATGTATATCGTGCTCGGCGTGCTCTATGAGAGCCTGGCGCATCCGATCACGATCATCTCGACACTGCCGTCGGCCGGCCTCGGCGCCTTGCTCGCCTTGCAGGTAACCAACACGCCGCTGACCGTGATCGCCTTCGTCGGCATCATCCTCTTGATCGGCATCGTCAAGAAGAACGGCATCATGATGGTCGACTTCGCGCTCGAGGCCGAGCGGCATCAGGGCCTGTCGTCGCGGGACGCGATCTTCGAGGCCTGCCGCGCGCGCTTCCGTCCCATCCTGATGACGACGATGGCCGCGCTGTTCGCCGGCGTTCCGCTGGTCATTGCGACCGGCCCGGGCACCGAGCTGCGCCGGCCGCTCGGCATCACCATCATCGGCGGCCTGTTCGTGTCGCAGATCCTGACGCTCTACACGACGCCGGTGATCTACCTGCTGATCGACCGGCTGCGCCAGCGCCGCGAGCCGTCTGGCGTGCACGCACCCGCGGAATAGTTTGAATTGCGCGGTTGCAAGCGTATAGCGGAGCGATGTCCGAACCGACCGAAGCAAAAACCGACGATGTCGCCGAGATGGAGGAGTGCCCGCATTGCGGCAAGCCGCTGCCGCTGTGCATCTGCGACAGCGTCACGCCGATCGAGAGCCGCATCCAGCTCCTGATCCTGATCCATCCGCAGGAGCAGGATAGGGCGCTCGGCACCGCGCGACTGTTGGCGCGGCATTTCGAGAACGCCGTGGTGCGGATCGGGCTGTCCTGGCCGAGCCTTGCCAAGGCGCTCGGCCGGCCGGTGCCCGATCCGTCGCGCTGGGCGGTGCTCTATCTTGGCTCCGCCAAGGTCGAGGATCTCGAGACCGATGCCGAGATCGTCGCGATCAACCGCAAGGGCGAGCTTGAGCCGCATCAGCGTGCCATCCTGGCCGACATCGAGGGAATCGTGCTGCTCGACGGCACCTGGAGCCAGGCCAAGGCGCTGTGGTGGCGCAATGCCTGGATGTTGAAGTGCCAGCGGGTGATTCTCGGACCGAAACGGCCCTCGCTCTACGGCAGACTACGGCGGGAACCGCGCCGCGACGGCCTGGCCACCATCGAGGCGGCCGCGATCCTGCTGGCGGGGCTGGAGAAGCGGCCGGACATTGCCGCAACGTTGTCAGGGAGTTTCGAGCGGATGCTGGCGAGGTTCCGGGAAGTGCAGGCCAAATTGCCGGAACTGGCGCCAAAACCGAAGAAGCGGGATTTCCGGAGGCGCCGGCGTTAGAGCCTAGCCCGGAACGGTGCGAAGCGGTTTTCCGAAAGGATCATGCTCAAACGAGGGGCACCTTACCTTCCGGCTCGGTTGCCTATCGGAGAGAGGCCGTATATGAAGTCCGCCGCAAGGGGCCACGTGGCGGAGTGGTTACGCAACGGTCTGCAAAACCGTGTACACCAGTTCAATTCTGGTCGTGGCCTCCACTCATCTCATCAATGGCTTGCAGCCAATCAATGAGAAGCCGCATTAGCTCGCGGCGTACCAACCTTCAGGAAATGGAATCAGCGGCCACGGCGCCTGGTTGTCATTGGCCGCGCGCGGTGGCGGCTGAATGCGGGGCGAGGGCTGAGCCACAAGATCCTCCTGAGCAATGGGCGCGATCGCCGTTCGTACGGCGTCCAGCAGCAGATCAAATTCGACTTCGCTCATCGCGCTCTCCGAGGTTCGAGAGCGCCATGGTCGCAAAACTGTCTTCGGTCCGGATTGAGCGATTCGTTCGAATTTTATGAAAAGAACGATGGCGCCCGCGTTGGTTAATAATTCGTTGGTGACCCCTTCGGGAACCTAGGTCGGCGTAGCCGCACCTCATGTGAGACAGATCACATCTTGCGAAAAACTCTGCCCGGAATTCCCGGCAATACTCATAGCCGTCAAATATCGCAGGAATTTTAGGGAGCCGTGACAATGAGGGCGTGCATCGCGGCATACTCGTTGATCGCATGCCACCTCGATCCTCGGCTCTTGCTGACATGGTTTCACCGGTGGGCAGCGTTGGGCGCTGCGGGCAGCTCCCGGACAGCGCAAATCGTCGACACCCGCTGTCTATCGCCTCTAGCCGGAGGAAATTCCCGACGTCTGCGCGCGGTTATGTCAGCCCGGTGAGGTCGTGCGGCAGCATGGACTTGAACTGCGTCAGCGCCTGCCGCGCCTTCCTCGGTGGCAGCGTGATCGCATGTCGCACGGCGGCTGCGATCAGCGTCATGGTCAGTCCCGAGAACGTGGCGACGGTGGCAGTCGGCATGTCGGGCGCAATCCGGATGACCGCATCGGACAACAGGCCGGAGAGCACGGCCATGTCGTCCGCATCGAGCTTCTGCAGGGCGCGGTCGGCTTGCGTCGCCTGCCGGATGTCGCGCATGACCGGCTCGCGCATGAACATCTCGTAGTAGCTGTCGACGATCCGGCACAGCGCCGGGTGCAGGTCGCGCGCGGTCGTCACGGTGGCCAGATCGCGTCTGACGCAATCGCGCCCGACCGCGTTATGGCGTTCGGCCAGGGTGCCGATAATCGCGGCCTTGTCCGGGAAATATTGATAGAGCGAGCCGAATGCGACGCCGCTGCGCGCGACGATGTCGCTCATGCGGAAAGCCTCGCTGCCCTTTTCCGCCATGATCTCGGTCGCGCAGGCGAGGATGCGCTCGAAGCGCTCGCGGCTGCGCTGCTGGGTCGGGGCAAGCCGCGCAAGCCCGGGCAGGGGGACTGTCGCGGATGCGGCCTTTCGTCTCGACATCTCTCTTCCCTGCGATCGGGGTTGACGGCTCTAATACGAGAGTTTATCGCATTTCACAAATACGAGTATTTCTCGTATTTGGAGGCGGAACGATGCGCCAGATCCTGACCTCGGGCTTGCTGTGGTTTTCCGCGCTCGGCTGCGGCCTGCTCGCCGGGCTCTATTTCGCGTTCTCGGCTTTCGTCATGACTGCGCTCGGCCGCATCGATCAGGCCGCCGGCATCTCGGCGATGAACGCGATCAATGTCGATATCGTCCGCTCGCCGTTCATGCCGGTGTTCCTCGGCACCACGCTGTCCTGCGCCGTGCTGGTCGTGCTCGGCGGGCTCAGATGGCAGGAGCCGGGAGCGATTGCGATGATTTGCGGCGGCGGCCTCTACGTGGTCGGCATGTTCGTCGTGACCATCGTCTTCAATGTGCCGCTGAACGATCAGCTTGCGGCCTCTGATCCTGCGGGCACGTCGGCGGCATCGGTCTGGGCGCGCTATCTGACCGACTGGACCTTCTGGAATCATGTGCGGACCATCGCCTCGCTGGCGGCGACTGCGCTGTTCATCGTTGCCATCGCCGGGCGGTAGCCAGCCCCGTTTGCGCGAGGAGCCGGGCTGTGCTGCCCGAGACCAGAATCATAGGCGCGGCCCGATCGCCGCGCTGGCGGTGTTTCCAGGCGCCCGCAGGAGCGCGGCGGGGCCGGCGGGCTGGGCATGTACCAAGCCGGGGCGATGGGTAAGCCCTTGTATCGCAGAGGCTTACCGTGCGCGCTAAAGTTTCGCCGGAGGGGCCATTTGGTTCTTTGCAAGGCCGAAAGGCTTTGTTATACGCTGCCCGCTCGCGAACAGATGTTCGCCTATTCCTCGGTAGCTCAGCGGTAGAGCATTCGACTGTTAATCGAATGGTCGCTGGTTCGAATCCAGCCCGGGGAGCCAGTTCGGTCTGGCCCCATCACACTCATCAACAATCACAAGCCCGTGGTCCGCATCGGACAGGCCGAAAACGTCGTCAAATCGACTCAATAGCCGTCGACACTCGCTCTCGCCGGGTCTTGAGAGGTGATTTTGATGGCCATTAACCTGATCGACCTGTCGATGCCGCAGCCGACGCTGGTTCCGAACGATGCCCCCGACATCAGTGACGATGAGTGCGTCCGCCGGCTCGCGAGGGCCGTCGAGGAGCATGATTCCGAGCATCTCGATGAAGTGGCCCGCCTGATCGGCCGACTCGCCGTCACGATCGAATAGCCCGCGCCTTGAAGCGCGTTTTGGGAGCGCGTTTTGCACGCCAGCGGCGTGTTGCGTTTTGGCGGAGCTTGTTCCAAAAGATGGCCCTGTTCTAGCTTCTCCAGCGGCAACGCCGCGACTTGCAGGGTCTCCGCCAATGACCGGTTCTTCGACCGCGCGCCAGTATATGGTCGATGGTCAGGTGCGTCCGAGCGACGTGACCGATGATCGTATTCTCGATGCCATGCTGACCGTGCCGCGCGAGGTCTTCGTGCCGGCCAGCAAGCAGGCGCTGGCCTATCTCGACCTCGACCTCGATGTAGCCGAGGGCGGTGCGACGAGGCGCTGCCTGATCACGCCGGCGCTGCTCGCCCGGATGCTCCAGGCCGCCGAGATCAAGGCCACCGACCGGGTCCTGGTGGTCGGCTGCGCGACCGGCTACGCCGCCGCTATCGTGGCGCGCTTTGCCGCAGACGTCAGCGCGACCGAAAGCGATCCGGCGCTTGCCGCAAAGGCGGCCACAGCCTTCGCCCAGCTCGGGGTCCAGAATATCACCGTCAAAACGGCTGCCGCCGCCGACGGCGACGCCGCCGGCGCCCCGTTTGACGTCATTCTCCTCAATGGTGCCACGGAAATCGTCCCGACCGGGCTGTTCGGCCAGCTCAAGGAGGGGGGCCGGCTGGTCGGGGTGTTCAGTCTGTTGCCGCCGCCGCGCGCCACCCTGGTGACGCACTCGCACGGGGATTTCGGCCATCGCGAGCTGTTCGACGCCTCGGCCCCCGTTTTGCCCGGATTCGAGCGGCTTCCCGCCTTCGTCTTCTGACGCTATCGCGGCGCACCGGCTGATAAAATCCCGTTCCGAATCAGAAGTGTGGCCCGTTTGCCCCATGTGAAGAGTTTCGACCGTGTTCCGTTGCGGGGTAGTTCCGTTGGCCCTAGCTGCGGACTAAGGTGAGGCGGGACTCACTTCGACTGAAGCGACCGCCGGACTGATTTGCGTGTGGAGACGGCGACTACAATGATTGGATTTCCGGGGATGCGTGGGGTGAAGGTTGTCACCGCGGCTGCGACTGCCGTCCTTCTGTTGGCGGAGATGGGCCCTGTGCCCGCACTCGCCGATACAATCGAGGCCGCTTTGGTGCGGTCCTACCAGAACAATCCCCAGCTGAACGCGCAACGCGCGCAGGTGCGGTCAACTGACGAGAACGTTCCGCAGGCACTGTCGGGCTACCGCCCGAAAGTCGCACTGACGGCAAGCGCGGGGTACCAATACACCGATACGCTGACGACACAGGGTGGCGACTCGAACAATCTTGTCCGCACCGGAATCCATGGCGCCAACGCGCCGCGCAGCGCAGGCCTCACGGTCAACCAGTCGCTGTTCAACGCGCAGACCGCGCCCAGGGTGCGCGCGGCGGAAAGCCAGGTCTCGGCGGCCCGCGAGGGCCTGCGTGTGCTCGAGCAAACCGTGATCCTGAGCGCGGCCACGATCTACATGGACTTTCTCCGCGACTCCGCCATCGTCGAAGTTCAACGCAGCAATACGCGCGTGCTGGAACAGACGCTGAAGCAGACTCAGGACCGTTTCAATGTCGGCGAAGTGACGCGGACCGACGTCGCGCAATCCGAAGCGCAGCTTGCGGCTGGCAAAACCCAGCAGCTCACCGCCGAATCGAACCTGACGACGACGCGATCGAATTTCCGCCGCATCATCGGCAACGAGCCGCAGAATCTCGCGCCGGGCTCGCCGGTTGATCGCTTCCTGCCAACGACGCTTGCGTCCGCCGTCGAACTCAGCCTGACCCAGAATCCGAACGTCACCTCGGCGATGTACGGCGTCGACGTCAACTTCCTGCAGGTCAAGGTCAGCGAAGGTGCGCTGTTCCCGTCGGTCAATCTGCAAACGTCCGTGCAGCAGCAATACGAGCAGACCATGATCAGCCAGCGCGCATTCAGCGCGGGAACGGCGGTCCAGCTGTCGGTGCCGCTCTACCAGGGCGGTGCGGAATACTCGCTGATCCGCCAGTCCAAGGAATCGCTGGCGCAGCAGCGCCTTGTGCTCGAACAGACCCGCGATCAGGCGCGCGCCAACGTCGTCACCGCATGGGGCCAGCTGGTCGCCGGCAAGTCGCAGGTGGCGTCGGCACAGGCGCAGGTGACCGCGTCGGAGATCGCCCTGAACGGCGTGCGCGAAGAGGCCAAGGCCGGTCAGCGCACCACGCTCGACGTGCTCAACGCGCAGCAGGCGCTCGTCAACGCGCGCAACGCGCTGGTCACCGCGCAGCACGACCGCGTCGTCGCGTCCTATAACGTGCTGAGCGCAGTTGGCCGCCTGTCGCCGCAGGTGATGGGCCTTTCGACCAACGTCTACGATCCGAGCGTGCATTACCAGCAGGTTCGTGACAACTGGGCCGGCGTCCGCACGCCCGACGGCCGCTAAACACCTTCGCATCATCATCGCTTGTCGCGTCATGTTTGTGGTTCTGAGTTAATCAGGACCACAAACAGGCGCGTTTGCTTGCATTCGATAATTGGGCTGACATACCGTTTTGTCGGGCAGCAAGGCGATTCGCGGCGCGCCGGCGTAGCGTGATGACAGGTGCGACGCCACCTGTGATCACGCTGCATTGGGCGACACGAAGCTTGCACAAAGCCTCGGGCGGGCTTGATCTGGGGACAAGTCGGGCGGGAGCAATGAAAATCTCCGCCCGCATCATCGGAACCGGCGAATCCTCTCGGGCTTGATGTAAAATCGTTTCGATGTGGAGTCGGAGATGACGCAACCTGCGAAGGTCCAAGAGCCCTCGATGGAGGAGATCCTGGCGTCGATCCGTCGCATCATTGCCGACGACGAGGCGAAGCCGGCCGCGGCCGAGAAGCCTGCGGCCGCCGCTGCGGCTCCGCCGCCGAAGGTCGAGCCAGCACCAGCAGCCAAGCCCGCGATCAAGAGCCCGCCGCCCGCAGCGCCACCGGCCGCGAAGGCCGCCGCGCCCGCGCCGAAATCACCGCCGCCTGCGCCAGCACCGGCGGCCAGCAACAGTCAGGACGACATCGACTCGCTGCTCGCCAGCCTCGACGAGGCGACGCCCGCAGCCGAGATCAGGCCGTCGCCGCAGCCCGCAGCCCAGCCCGAAGCCGACGTGTTCGAACTCACCGACGAGATGGCGCTGCCGGATCCGGCGACCGCGCCGTCGTTCCGCAAGGTCGAGCCGCAGGACGACCTCGAGTTCACGGAAGCGCGGAGCCGGGCGCCGGAACCGGCCAGGGAGCCGCCGGCGATCGAGAGCGCGCCCATGCAGCAGATCATCTCGGGAACCACGATGCGGGCCGTCGAGTCGGCCTTCAACTCGCTGGCCAACACCGTGCTGAGCAACAATGCGCGGACGCTTGAGGATCTGGTCAAGGAGATGCTGCGGCCGATGCTGAAGTCCTGGCTGGACGACAATCTGCCCGGGCTGGTCGAGCGGATCGTCAAGGCCGAGATCGAGCGGGTATCCCGCGGGCGCTAGCTCCGCGCGGGCGCTAGCTCCGCCGCGGGCGCGAGGCTGGCTCCCGCCGTCGGGTCTGGCAGCCCTCATTCAGCTTCCCAAATGCCCTAAACGCCGATTTGACGTGCCGGTCCGGTTGACTTGGTGCGCTCCGGCGGCTTTCTAGCCCTTTCCATGGTCCACAGCGCATTGTCATGATCGAGAAAAACTACCAGCCCGCCGATATCGAGCACCGCATGGCCCGGATCTGGGAGGAGAGCGGTGCGTTCAAGGCCGGCCGGCCTGAACGCAAGGACGCCGCGCCTTTCACCATCGTGATCCCGCCGCCGAACGTGACCGGCTCGCTGCACATGGGACACGCGCTCAACAACACGCTGCAGGACATCCTGTGCCGTTTCGAGCGGATGCGCGGCCGCGACGTGCTGTGGCAGCCCGGCACCGATCACGCCGGCATCGCCACCCAGATGGTGGTCGAGCGTCAGCTGATGGAACGGCAGGAGCCGGGCCGGCGCGACATGGGCCGCGCCAAATTCCTCGAGCGGGTCTGGCAGTGGAAGGCCGAGAGCGGCGGCACCATCGTCAACCAGCTCAAGCGTCTCGGCGCCTCCTGCGACTGGTCGCGCGAGCGCTTCACCATGGACGAGGGCCTGTCGCGCGCCGTCGTCAAGGTGTTCGTCGAGCTGCACCGCGATGGCTTGATCTACAAGGACAAGCGCCTGGTCAATTGGGACCCGAAGCTGCTCACCGCGATCTCCGATCTCGAAGTGCAGCAGGTCGAGGTCAGGGGCCATCTCTGGTACCTGCGCTACCCGATCGAGGGCCGCAGCTTCAGCCCCGACGATCCCAAGTCGTTCATCGTGGTCGCGACGACGCGCCCCGAAACCATGCTCGGTGACACCGGGGTCGCGGTGCATCCGGACGACGAGCGTTACACCGATCTGGTCGGCCACCACGTCATCCTGCCGCTGGTCGGCCGCAGGATTCCGATCGTCGCCGACGACTATTCCGATCCGGAGAAGGGCTCGGGCGCGGTCAAGGTGACGCCGGCGCACGACTTCAACGACTTCGAGATCGGTAAGCGCCATGGCCTGCCGCAGATCAGCGTGCTCGATCAGGAAGGCAGCCTCAGCCTGGTGGGCAACGAGGACTATCTTCGCGGCCTGCCGATGGGTGCCGCCGAGTTCGCCGCCGAGTTCGACAAGATCGAGCGCTTCGCGGCGCGCAAGAAGATCGTCGCAAGGCTGGAGGAGTTCGGCTTCCTCGAGCGGATCGAGCCCAACACCCACATGGTGCCGCATGGCGACCGCTCCGGCGTCGTGATCGAGCCGTATCTCACCGACCAGTGGTATGTCGACGCCAAGACGCTGGCGCAGCCGGCGATCGCGGCGGTGCGCTCGGGCGAAACCACGTTCGTGCCGAAGAATTGGGAAAAGACCTATTTCGAGTGGATGGAGAACATCCAGCCCTGGTGCATCTCGCGCCAGCTCTGGTGGGGCCATCAGATCCCGGCGTGGTACGGACCCGACGGCAAGGTGTTCGTCGCCGAGACCGAGGAAGAAGCAGTCGGCCACGCGCTCGGCTATTACGTCGAGCAGGAAGTCATCACGCCGGAGCAGGGCCACGAGATGGCGGTCGACCCCGCCAAGCGCGAGGGCTTCATCACGCGTGACGAGGACGTGCTCGACACCTGGTTCTCGTCGGCGCTGTGGCCGTTCTCGACGCTGGGCTGGCCGGACGACACCCCGGAGGTCGCGCGCTACTACCCGACCAACACGCTGGTTACCGGCTTCGACATCATCTTCTTCTGGGTCGCCCGCATGATGATGATGGGGCTCCATTTCATGAAGGAGGCGCCGTTCTCGACCGTCTACATCCACCGCCTCGTCCGCGACGAGAAGGGCGCCAAGATGTCGAAGTCGAAGGGCAACGTCATCGACCCGCTCGGCGTGATCGACGAATACGGCGCCGACGCGCTGCGCTTCGCGCTGACCCGCGAGGCGGCGCAAGGCCATGACATCCGCCTGTCGCCGCATCTGGTCGAGACCAACCGCAATTTCGCGACCAAGTTCTGGAACGCCTGCCGCTTCGCCGAGATGAACGAGTGCGTCAAGCCGGACGGTTTCGACCCGAAGGGCGCAAAGGAGACGTTGAACCGCTGGATCGCGCACGAAACCTCGCGCGTCACCCGCGAGGTCACCGAGACGATCGAGGATCATCGCTTCAACGATGCCGCGGGCGCGATCTACCGCTTCGTCTGGAACGTGTTCTGCGACTGGTATCTTGAGCTCGCGAAACCCGTGCTGATGGGCGAGGAGGGCGCGGCCAAGGCCGAGACCCGTGCCATGATCGCCTGGACCCGCGACGAGATCCTCAAGCTGCTGCATCCGTTCATGCCCTTCATCACCGAGGAGCTGTGGGCGGTGACCGCAAAGCGCGACGGCCTGTTGGTGCTGGCGTCCTGGCCGCGCAAGTCGGGCGTGACCGGCGAGCAGCTGGCCGCGATCGCAACCGCCGGTCCGGTGGTCGATCCGATCATTCCGCCGGTCATTGCCGCGCTCGACGCCGACGAGTTCAGCGATCCCGCGGCCGAGGCCGAGATCGGCTGGGTGGTCGATCTCGTCACCGCGATGCGGTCGGTGAAGGCGGAAATGAACATCCCGCCGTCGACGCTGACGCCGCTGGTGATCGCCGGCGCCTCCGCCGAGACGCTGGACCGCGCGCAGCGCTGGAACGACACCATCAAGCGGCTCGCGCGATTGTCGGATATCTCGTTCGCCGATCACCCGCCGGAAGGCGCGGTGCAGCTCCTTGTCCGCGGCGAGGCGGTCGCGCTGCCGCTGAAGGGCGTGATCGATCTCGCGGCTGAACGCACGCGGCTGGAGAAGGAGCTCGGCAAGGCCGACGCCGACATCAAGCGGGTCGATGCCAAGCTCGCCAATGAGAAGTTCGTCGCCAACGCGCCGGAAGAGCTCGTCGAGGAAGAGAAGGAAAAGCGCACGGCAGCAACGGAGCGCCGCGCCAAGATCCTCGAGGCGATCGAGCGGTTGAAGAAGGCGTCATAGCTGATAACGCCGTGGCGCTCAAAACCGCTTGCTGAGGAATTTCGATCCCTTCAGCCCGTAGCGCCAGGGCAGGTCGACGGCCTTGGTGATGCCGATCCGCACCCCGGTGATGATGTCGGGTGCTTCGGTCCGCGCATGGAGCGCGATCGGGGCGCGGTCGAGCGGCAATTCGCTGTGCGCGATGGTGATGCCGAGCGCCTCGCAGAGCTTGCCGGGCCCCGAGCATAGCGCGCGCGTGTCCTCCAGCCCGCGCCGCCGGCGCATCGCCGCGACCCCGTGGGTCGGCTCGAGCGCGCGGATCAGCACGGCGCTGGCGGAGCCCGCTTGCTCGCAGACGAAATTGACGCACCAATGGATGCCGTAGGAGCGGTAGACGTAGGAGAAGCCGGGCGGGCCGAACATCACCTGGTTGCGCGGGGTCGGCCCGCGGTAGGAATGCGCCGCCGGATCGGTGTGATGATAGGCCTCGACCTCGGTGATGATGCCGCCGGCGCCGCCGACCAGGAAGGTGGCGCCGATCAGGTCGGGGGCGACCTCGTGGACGCTGCGATCGAAGAAGGAGCGTTTCAGCGGCTTGCCGAGGCGCGGCGCGGTCGCGCTGGTGGATCGGGGTTTTTGAGGCATTTTGAGGTGGGAATCGGCATGGAACGGATCGCAAGACTGCCAATATATTGGCTGACCTGCTAGGGTCGCAGGGCGGGTTGCGAGCCGCGTCAACACCGATTAGCTAAACCCTTGGTTCGGAGCATGATCTCCAGCGCAAACCCGTTCCGGGTTTGTCGCGGGAAAACCGGTCTCCACTTTTCCGGATCATGCTCCCGCGACTTGCAGGCACAAATGGTCACCATCGTCGACACCATCTCCACCGCTCAGCTCCGTCCGCGGCACCCCGAAAAGGTGAACCGGCCGGATGCCGTGTCGCCGCCGAAGCCGGACTGGATCCGCGTCCGCGCGCCGAACACGCGCGGCTATGCGGATACGCGCCGGATCGTGAAGGAGAATGGCCTCGTCACGGTGTGCGAGGAGGCCGGCTGTCCCAACATCGGTGAGTGCTGGGACAAGAAGCACGCCACCTTCATGATCATGGGCGACACCTGCACGCGCGCCTGCGCGTTCTGCAACGTCAAGACCGGCATGCCCGGCGCGCTCGAGGCGAGCGAGCCGGAATACGTCGCGGAGGCAACCGCCAAGCTCGGGCTCAGTCATGTCGTGGTCACCTCGGTCGACCGCGACGATCTCGCCGACGGCGGCGCCGAGCATTTTGCAGAGACGATCCGCGCCATCCGCGCGCGCTGCCCGACCACCACGATCGAGATCCTGACACCGGACTTCCTGCGCAAGGACGGCGCGCTGGAGCGCGTGGTCGCGGCCAAGCCCGACGTCTTCAACCACAATCTGGAAACCGTGCCGTCGCGCTATCTGACGGTCCGTCCCGGCGCCCGCTATTTCCATTCGATCCGGCTGCTGCAGCGGGTCAAGGAAATGGACCCGACCATCTTTACCAAGTCCGGCATCATGGTCGGCCTCGGCGAGGAGCGGCACGAAGTGCTGCAGGTGATGGACGACCTGCGCTCGGCCGAAGTCGATTTCCTGACCATCGGCCAGTATTTGCAGCCGACCCGCAAGCATCACGCCGTGATGCGCTACGTGACGCCGGACGAGTTCGCAGGCTACGAGCGCGTCGCCTATACCAAGGGCTTTTTGATGGTGTCGGCTAGCCCGTTGACGCGCTCGTCGCATCACGCCGGCGAGGATTTCGCCAAACTGCAGGCGGCGCGCACGGCCCGCGGCCGCTAGATTTTTGTAAAACGGCGGTAACCGGCGTCGTCACGCGCCGTTGCTTGATCGGGCCTTGACCGAACCTTGATCGAATCTTGGACTGGACCAATGCAGCGCGTTCTGGTGATGGGATCGTCGGGATCCGGCAAGTCGACCTTTGCGCGGCGGCTGTCCGCGATGACAGGGATTCCGACCGTGTCGATCGATGCGCTGTTCTGGAAGCCGGGCTGGGTCGAGTCGGGCAGGGACGAATTCGAGCGCCGCATGACCGCAGCAGCCCGCGAGCCGCGCTGGATCATGGATGGGAACTACATGAGGCATGGTGCAGGGCAATTGCGCCGGGAGCTCTCCGACACGATCATCTGGTTCGACCTGCCGCGGTCGACCTGCATGCTCGGTATCTTCAGGCGGATAGCCGAGAGCTATGGCCAGGTCCGCCCGGAGATGGCGGAAGGCTGCCCCGAGAAGATCGATCTCGAATTCTTCCGCTACGTCTGGACCTATCGCCAGCAGCAGCGGCCGAAGCTGATCGAGTATTTTGCCGGCTTGCGGTCCGATCAATCGCTGGTCTGCTTCACCGATCGGGCGCAGGCGGATGAATATCTGACGCGCCTCGCACTCGGGCAAAACCGTGCGAGTATCCACTGATGCCACGATTCTCAAGCAAGCGGCGGGTCCGCCACACCGCACCTCAAATGTTCGATCTGGTCGCCGACGTCGAGCGCTATCCCGAATTCGTGCCGCTATGCCAGTCGCTCAAGATCCGCCAGCGCACGCCCAAGGATGACGGCACCGAGGTCGTGGTGGCGGACATGACGGTGTCCTTCAAGCTGGTGCGGGAAACCTTCACCAGCAGGGTGACGCTCGACCGGCCCAATCTGAAGATCCTGGTCGAATACCTGCGCGGCCCGTTCAGCAATCTGGAGAATCGCTGGAGTTTTGAGCCGAAGTCAGAAGCCGAATGCGACGTCGGCTTCTTCCTGAACTACGAATTCAAGAGCCGGATGCTGGCGATGCTGATGGGCTCGATGTTCGACGCCGCGTTTTCACGCTTTGCCGCGGCGTTCGAGAAGCGCGCGGATCAGGTCTACGGCAAGCCTCAGCTGTCGACGTAGCGAAGCCGTCTCGTCTACATCTCTGGAACGCAAATGCCCGGCACGAGGCCGGGCACGACGGATGATGCAGGAGACCGTTCGCCGACTTACGGGCAGGATCGCCGCACGCCGCCGGAGGCGATGTAGGTGCCCGAAGCGGGGTCGTAGGTACGGAAACGCTGGGAGCAATAGGCGTCGTTGTTGGCCTTGGCCTGGCTCGCCGCAATCGCGCCGCCGATGATCGCGCCGGCCGCCAGCCCGCCGATGATCGCCGCGCCGTTACTACCACGATCGCGATAGTAACCACCGCGGTAGCCGTATCCGCCGCGATAGCCGTAACGCGGACCACCGTGCCAATGACGATACTGCACATGATCGACGGAGGTAGGCTGGTCCTGCAATCGCACGGGAGCAAGTGGCGTGGCGGACGAAGGCGCAACAGTCGACAGCGTCATGGCGCCAGCGCTGATGGCGGCCACGAGCAAAGTTCCCAACTTCATCATTTTCTCCTTGTTGTGGGATTTTGCTGTTGGACGAACAATCGAAACAGCAGAGTTGGAACAACATAAAGCGGCGAAGCCGCGTCAGAGTTCCATTTTAGGTAGGCGTCACTGGGCCGCAGTTGACACAAGTCAGTGTAGGGCGGGCCGTGACGCGACCCGACTTCGAGTCGGGCCTATCCGCGCGGCGGCCGGCGGCGTTTCGCGGCGTGGCTCCGAGGCGAGCGGGCCACCCTTGGCCGCAACCGGCTGGCGGCCTCGCGACGCGGCTTGGCGGCCTGCGGCGGGCGCGCAAGCTCCATCAGCATGCGCAAGGCTTCGACCACGGAGCGCTGCCGCACCGTACTGCGGCCGATTGCGCCAAATCGCTGCTCGCGATGAATGATGCGGCCGTCGCGCGCCGCGACGGCGAAATGCACCAGGCCGACCGGCTTGCCCGGCGTCGCACCGCCGGGGCCCGCGATGCCGGTGATCGAGACCGCAAGGTCGACGCCGGCCTTTTCCAGCGCGCCGATCGCCATCGCGGTCGCGGTCTCCTTGCTCACCGCGCCGAACGTTTCCAGCGTGGCCGCCTTGACGCCGAGCATCATCCGCTTGGCCTCGTTCGAGTAGGTGACGAAGCCGCGGTCGATCACGTCGGACGAGCCGGGGATGTCGGTGAGCGCACCCGCGACCAGGCCGCCGGTGCAGGATTCGGCGGTCGCGATGGTCAGCTTGCGCATCCGGCACAGGTCGAGCAGCGAGCGGGAGAGGGCACGAGCGTCGCTGCCGCCCATGTCAGGCACTCCGGCCTTTGTCGTCCCAACCTGTATCATCCCACGGCAGGCGGACCGTGGCGCTCGCGGTCGCCGCGATGCCTTCCTCGCGGCCGGTGAAGCCGAGCCGCTCGCTGGTGGTGGCCTTGACCGCCACGCGCGAGATGTGGACGCCGGAGATCTCCGCGATCTTCGCCCGCATGGTATCGCGCAACGGTCCGATCTTCGGCCGCTCGCAGATCAGCGTCACTTCGAGATTGGCGATCCGTCCGCCACGCGCGGTGACGCGCTCGACCGCGTATTTCAGAAACTGGTCGGACGAGGCGCCTTTCCACTTGGCGTCGCTCGGCGGGAAATGCGAGCCGATATCGCCGTCGGCCAGCGCGCCGAGGATCGCGTCGACCAGCGCATGCAGCCCGACGTCGCCGTCGGAATGGGCCAGGAATCCTTTCGTGTGCGGCACGCGCACGCCGCAGATCATGACATGGTCACCGTCGCCAAAGGCGTGCACGTCGTAGCCGGTGCCGGTTCTGACGTCGCCGAGTTGGCTTGCGAGCCGCGCTTCCTCGCGCACGAAGTCCTCGGGTGTGGTGAGTTTCATGTTGGCAGCATCACCTTCAAACGTCGCAACCGTCAATCCCGCCCACTCGGCAAGCGCCGCATCGTCGGTGAAATCGGAGCGGCCCTCGCGCGCAGCACGACGATGCGCCTCCAATATTACGTCGAAACGGAAAGCCTGCGGTGTCTGCGCGATCCGCAGGCGCGCGCGCTCCGGCGTCGCCTCGACGTCGCCGGCGTCGCCGGTGAGCTTGATCGTGTCGGTGACGGGAATCACGGGGATCGCAGCTCCGGTCCGGCCGGCCGCGGCGATCGCGCGCGAGATCACGGCTGCGGTGACGAAGGGGCGCGCGGCATCGTGGATCAGCACGATGTCCGGCTTCTCGCTTGCAAGCGCCTCGAGCCCGGCATGGACCGAGGCCTGCCGGGTCGCGCCGCCCGGCGTCGGAGGCCGATGGCGGAGGCCTGCAACCGCTTCATCGAAAAGCGCGGTGTCGTCAGGATTGACCACAGGCTGCACCGCAAACACGTCCGGGTGTGCGGAGAACGCCTCCATGGCGCGGTAGATCACCGTCTGTCCGCCGATCGTCCGGTATTGCTTCGGCCCGCCTGCGCCGGCGCGCAGTCCACGGCCGGCTGCGACAAGAATGGCTGCGGTACGCTCAGGCTTCGGCATTTTGAACCAGTGACAGACGAATCGGGGATGAGGGGGACGGCTGATATCGCCGCGCACAGCCCTTAGCATGACCGCTGCGCAAAAACAGAGCGTTTGCCGATGACTGTGGGAAAAGCAGATTTTGTTGCAGTGCACTTGTACTGATGATAGGAATGTCTAAACCGTAGGCATGAGCCTTGACTGCACAAGAATTGTGCGCAGAATAGACGACGTCAGCTGCAATGGCGTGGCTGACAGAACGACGAGACGGTTGTGACCGGCGTGCAAAGTACTCCTCGTAACCCATTGAAGATCGGCGATATTGCTGTCGCCAACCGGGTTCTCCTCGCGCCCATGTCCGGCATTACCGATGCGCCCTTCCGGCGACTCGCTGCCACTTTGGGCGCCGGCTTGGTGGTCTCCGAGATGACCGCCAGCAACGATCTGGTGAATGGCAAGCCGATGTCGAAGCTGCGTTGCGAGGCAGCCGGGGTCGGGCCGCATGTGGTCCAGCTGGCGGGCTGCGAGACCCACTGGATGGCGGAGGGCGCGCGGATCGCCGAAGGCGCCGGCGCCGACGTCATCGACATCAACATGGGCTGTCCGGCCCGCCACGTGACCGGCGGCCAGTCCGGCTCCGCCCTGATGCGCGACCTCGACCACGCGATCACGCTGATCGAGGCGACGCTGTCGGCGGTCAAGGTGCCGGTCACGCTGAAGATGCGGCTCGGCTGGGATGACCGCTCGCTGAATGCGCCGGAACTGGCGCGCCGCGCCGAGGCTGCCGGCGTGCAGATGATCACCGTACATGGCCGGACCCGCTGCCAGTTCTACAAGGGCGAGGCGAACTGGAACGCCGTGCGCGCCGTCAAGGACGCCGTCACCGTCCCGGTCGTGGTCAACGGCGACATCACCTCGTTCGACAAGGCTGTCAGCGCGCTCGAGATGTCGGGTGCCGATGCCGTGATGATCGGCCGCGGTGCGCAGGGGCAGCCCTGGCTGCCGGGACAGATCGGCCGCCGCCTGGAAACCGGGATCGCCGAAGCGGCGCCGTCGCTCGCCGAGCAGCTCAAGCACATTCGCGCGCTCTATGACGAGGTTTGCAGCCACTATGGCCTGCGCATCGGGCTCAAGCATGCGCGCAAGCATCTCGGCTGGGCGCTGGAGGCTGCTGCGGCCTATAGCTGCGCACCGGCCGCGACATTGAAGGCCTGGCGGCAGGCGATCCTGACCGCGGAAGAGCCGTCCAGCGTGCATCGCTCGCTCGCCGATGCCTACGACGATTTTGCCTGGAGTGCTGCCGCATGACGTCAGCCATGGAATTCCGCCGGCCGGTGCCGACTGACGGGGAGGCCATCCTCAATGCGCTGCCCAATCCGGTGCTGCTGGTCGCACCCGACGGGCGGATCGTCGACGCCAATATCGCAGCCGAATCCTTCTTCGAGATCTCGACCCAGTTCCTGCGCCGGCAGTCGCTGAAGGAGCTGGTGCCGTTTGGCAGCCCGCTGCTGGCGCTGATCGAGCAGGTGCGGACGAGCGGCTCGCCGGTCAACGAATACAAGGTCGATCTCGGCACGCCGCGGATCGGCGGCGATCGCCAGGTCGATCTGCACGTCGCGCCGCTGACCGAGCGGCCCGGGCATATCGTGGTGATGCTGCAGGAGCGCACCATCGCCGACAAGATGGATCGGCAGCTCACCCATCGCAGCGCGGCGCGCTCGGTGATCGCGCTGGCGGCGATGCTCGCCCACGAGATCAAGAATCCGCTGTCGGGCATCCGCGGCGCGGCGCAGCTCTTGGAGCAGCAGGCGTCCTCCGAGGACCGGCTGCTGACGCGGTTGATCTGCGACGAGGCGGACCGCATCGTGACGCTGGTCGACCGCATGGAAGTGTTCGGCGACGACCGGCCGGTGGCGCGCGGCCCGGTCAACATCCATTCGGTGCTCGATCATGTGAAGCGCCTGGCGCAGTCCGGCTTTGCCCGCAATGTCCGCTTCATCGAGGATTACGATCCGTCGCTGCCGCCGGTGCTGGCCAACCAGGACCAGCTGATCCAGGTGTTCCTCAACCTCGTGAAGAACGCGGCCGAGGCGGTCGCCGATCTCGGCACCGATGCCGAGATCCAGCTCACCACGGCGTTCCGGCCGGGGGTGCGGCTGTCGGTGCCCGGCAAGAAATCGCGGGTCTCACTGCCGCTGGAATTCTGCGTCAAGGACAACGGCTCGGGCGTGCCGGAAGACCTGCTGCCGAACCTGTTCGACCCCTTCGTCACCACCAAGCAGACCGGCAGCGGGCTCGGCCTCGCGCTGGTCGCCAAGATCGTCGGCGATCACGGCGGCATCATCGAATGCGAGTCGCAGCCGCGCAAAACCACCTTCCGCGTGCTGATGCCGATGTACAGCGCCGCCAAGCAACACGACCAAAGCAACCGCGATGACGTTCCGGGTACGTCCTCGCCTGCCTCTCAGGATGCACGATGAGGAACACCAATGCCTGCAGGTAGCATACTTGTCGCTGACGACGACACCGCCATCCGGACCGTCCTGAACCAGGCGCTTTCGCGCGCCGGCTATGAGGTGCGCCTGACCGGCAACGCCGCAACGCTGTGGCGTTGGGTCAGCCAGGGCGAGGGCGATCTCGTCATCACCGACGTGGTGATGCCGGATGAGAACGCGTTCGATCTCTTGCCGCGGATCAAGAAGATGCGGCCGAATTTGCCGGTCATCGTGATGAGCGCGCAGAACACCTTCATGACCGCGATCCGCGCCTCCGAGCGCGGCGCCTACGAATACCTGCCGAAGCCGTTCGACCTGAAGGAGCTGATCACCATCGTCGGCCGCGCGCTGGCCGAGCCGAAGGAGCGGGTCTCCAGTCCCGCCGACGACGGCGAATTCGACTCGATCCCCCTGGTCGGCCGCTCGCCGGCGATGCAGGAAATCTACCGCGTGCTGGCGCGGCTGATGCAGACCGACCTCACCGTGATGATTTCGGGCGAGTCAGG
The DNA here is from genome assembly GCF_046718885.1 of Bradyrhizobium sp. UFLA01-814. NCBI lineage: Bacteria > Pseudomonadati > Pseudomonadota > Alphaproteobacteria > Hyphomicrobiales > Nitrobacteraceae > Bradyrhizobium > Bradyrhizobium sp. UFLA01-814. Next base: position 19,036 of record NZ_JAQOSR010000039.1, read on the forward strand.
CACCGGCAAGGAGCTGGTCGCGCGCGCGCTGCACGACTATGGGCGGCGACGCAACGGCCCGTTCGTCGCGGTCAACATGGCGGCGATCCCGCGCGACCTGATCGAGTCGGAGCTGTTCGGCCATGAGCGCGGCGCATTCACCGGCGCCAACACCCGCGCCTCCGGCCGCTTCGAGCAGGCCGAGGGTGGCACGCTGTTCCTCGACGAGATCGGCGACATGCCGATGGAGGCGCAGACCCGTCTGCTCCGCGTGCTGCAGCAGGGCGAATACACCACGGTCGGCGGCCGCACCCCGATCAAGACCGACGTGCGCATCGTAGCCGCCTCCAACAAGGACCTGCGCATCCTGATCCAGCAGGGCCTGTTCCGCGAAGACCTGTTCTTCCGCCTCAACGTGGTGCCGCTGCGGCTGCCGCCGCTGCGCGAGCGCATCGAGGATCTGCCCGATCTGATCCGGCATTTCTTCTCGCTCGCCGAGAAGGACGGCCTGCCGCCGAAGAAGCTCGACGCCCAGGCGCTGGAGCGGCTCAAGCAACACCGCTGGCCGGGCAACGTCCGCGAGCTGGAAAACCTCGCCCGGCGGCTCGCCGCGCTCTATCCGCAGGACGTCATCACCGCTTCGGTCATCGACGGCGAGCTGGCGCCGCCCGCGGTCACCTCGGGCAGCACGGCGACCGTCGGCGTCGACAATCTCGGCGGCGCGGTCGAGGCCTATCTGTCCTCGCACTTCTCCGGCTTCCCGAACGGCGTGCCGCCGCCGGGCCTCTACCACCGCATCCTCAAGGAGATAGAGATCCCGCTTCTGACCGCCGCGCTGGCGGCGACCCGCGGCAACCAGATCCGGGCCGCCGACCTGCTCGGATTGAACCGCAATACGCTGCGCAAGAAGATCCGCGACCTCGACATCCAGGTTTACCGGAGCGGCGGGTAGAGGTTGACGGGGCCGGCACGGGCCCCATCAGCGTTATTGAGTAGTCACAAATGGTTTTGGGGACACGGCGCCGCACCGTGGTTTGCGCCGCGGAAATGTCGCAATTCGGCAACATTGTGATATGATTGCATCAGTTCGCAATTCCCGCGGGCGATCGCTCTCAGCTCAATTGCCGGTATGACCAGCGCAGAGACCACCGCTTCAACATTACACGCCTCACCGGCCGAGCCCAATGCAGAGGCGCGGGGCTTCCCGCTGCGGCGCTGGCTGGCGCCGTTCGCCGTGGCCATCGCGCTGCTGTCCGCCTTCCTGACCTTCGTGGTGCTGACCGGGCTGACCCCGATCGAGCCCACGTCCGAGGTGGTCCGCTCCTTCCTGATGATCAACGCCGGCACCATCCTGCTGCTGGTCGGCATCATCGTCCGGGAAGTCTGGCAGATGGTGCAGGCGAGGCGGCGCGGCCGGGCCGCGGCGCGGCTGCATGTCCAGATCGTCGGCCTGTTCTCGGTGATCGCGGTGCTGCCCGCCGTGCTGGTGTCGATCGTGGCCAATGTCACCATCGAGCGCGGCCTCGACCGGCTGTTCTCCGGCCCGACCAAGCAGGTGATCCAGAATTCGCTGACCATTGCCAGCGCCTACATGCAGGAGCACGCCCAGCTCATCAACGGCGACACGCTGGCGATGGCCAATGACCTCGCCCATGCGCGGCCGCTCTACGACCAGGATCGTATGACATTCCTGCAGCTGATGACGGCCGGCGCCGAGTCGCGCAATTTGCCGGTCGCGGTGCTGATGGACAAGGACGGCAAGATCGTCGCCAGCGCCGAAACCGGCGTTCGCCTGAACTACGAGGCGCCGCCGCCCGACATCCTCAAGGACATCAACGAGACCGAGCCGAAGATCTCGGTCTTCCCGGAGAACTACGTCGCCTCCGTGGTCCGCCTGCGGGCCTATGACGACATGTTCCTGTATGTGGCGCGGCTGCTCGATCCGGCGGTGGTTGCCCAGCTCAAGCAGACCCAGACCAGCGCGGCCGAATATGCCCAGCTCGAGACCCGCAGGCTCGGCATCCAGGTCGCGTTCGCGCTGATGTTCGCGGTGATCGCGCTGACCATCCTGATGGCCTCGGTGCTGATCGGGCTGAACTTCGCCAATGGGTTGGTGTCGCCGATCCGCCAGCTGATGGGCGCGGCGAGCGAGGTCTCGACCGGCAATCTCAATGTCCAGGTGCCCGTCAACAAGTCGGAAAGCGACCTCGCGCTGCTCGGCGAAATCTTCAACAAGATGACGCAGGAGCTGCGCACCCAGCGCAACGAGCTGGTCGATGCCAGCGAAACCATCGACAGCCGCCGCCGCTTCATCGAGGCGGTGCTGTCGTCGGCCTCTGCCGGCATCATCGGGGTCGACGCCTCAGGCACCATCGGCGTCCTCAACCGCTCGGCGGAAAAGCTGATCGGCCACGCGGAGTCGGAGACGCTCGGCCATCCGCTCTCGGACGTGCTGCCCGAGCTCGACGAGATGATGAAGACCGCGCGCGAGGGAACCCAGCGCCTGGTGCAGGGGCAGGTCACGATCCTGCGCGACGGCCATGAGCGCAATCTGTCGGTCCGCGTCTCGGCCGAGCAGACCAGCCAGTCGCGCGACAGCTACATCATCACGCTCGACGACATCACCGAACTGGTGTCGGCGCAGCGCACCTCGGCCTGGGGTGACGTCGCCCGCCGCATCGCCCACGAGATCAAGAATCCGCTGACCCCGATCCAGCTCTCCGCCGAGCGCATCCGCCGCAAGTTCGGCAAGACCATCACCGAGGAGAAGGACAAGTCGATCTTCGAGCAGTGCACCGATACCATCGTGCGCCAGGTCGACGATATCAGGCGGATGGTCGACGAGTTCTCGCGCTTTGCGCGGATGCCGAAGCCCGTGATGGAAGGCGAGGACGTTGCCGACGTGGTCCGCCAGGCGGTGTTCCTGATGAAGGTCGCCCATCCCGATCTCGACATCGAGGCCGACATCAAGCAGTCGCCGCTGCCCGCGCAGTTCGACCGCCGGCTGATCTCGCAGGCGCTGACCAACATCATCAAGAACGCCACCGAGGCGATCGAGCAGGTCCCGCGTGAGGAGCTCGGCAAGGGCCGCATCGACGTCGTGGCGCAGCGCGAGAACGACGACATCCTGATCGACGTGGTCGACAACGGCATCGGCCTGCCCAAGGTCGCCCGTGCGCGCCTGCTCGAGCCCTATGTCACGACGAGGGCGAAGGGCACCGGCCTCGGCCTGGCGATCGTCGGCCGCGTTCTGGAGGACCATGGCGGCCGCATCGAGCTCAAGGATGCCTCCGATTTCCGCGACGGCCAGCGCGGCGCCTGGATGCGGCTGCGCTTTGCCGTCACGGGCCAGGCGGCCAAGCCGGAGAGCAAGTCCGAAGGCAAGGACCAAAAACCGGACGTCAAACCGGACAAGACCGAACCGGACAGTGAAAAAAAATCCGCCGGAGGAGCCGACCAACAGCCCGGCACAGGCGACCAACAATGAACCAAAAAACCAAGAACCGACCCAAGAACCAATCCAAGATCCCGCTGATCAAGGGCCAAATAATCAAGAGCCAAATGCGCAAAAGCCAAAATTCAAAGCCGCGACGAGCGACTGACAAGGCAGGTGTAACCCATGGCAAGTGACATTCTGATTGTCGACGACGAAGCTGACATTCGCGACCTCGTTGCGGGTATTCTGGACGATGAGGGGTTTTCCACGCGCACCGCGCGCGACAGCGATTCGGCGCTCGCCGAGATCGCCAACCGCCGGCCCAACCTGGTCTTCCTCGACATCTGGCTGCAGGGCTCCAAGCTCGACGGCCTGCAGCTGCTCGAGCAGATCAAGAAGGACAATGCCGATCTGCCCGTCGTGATGATCTCGGGCCATGGCAACATCGAGACCGCCGTCGCCGCGATCAAGCGCGGCGCCTATGACTTCATCGAGAAGCCGTTCAAGTCGGATCGGCTGATCCTGGTCGCGACCCGGGCGCTGGAAACCTCGCGGCTCCGCCGTGAGGTGAAGGAACTCAAGCAACTGGCACCTGCGGCGAGCGTCCTGACCGGCCGCTCGGCCTGCATGAACCAGCTGCGCCAGACCATTGACCGCGCCGCCAAGGCCAACAGCCGCATCCTGATCGTCGGTCCTTCCGGCGCCGGCAAGGAGCTTGCCGCGCGCACGTTGCACCATGCCTCCGGGCGCGCCGAAGGGCCGTTCGTGGTGATCAATGCGGCCGCAATCACGCCGGAGCGCATGGAGATCGAGCTGTTCGGCATCGAGGGATCGAACGGTGAACAGCAGCGCAAGGCCGGCGCGCTCGAGGAGGCGCATGGCGGTACGCTGTTCATCGACGAGATCGCGGACATGCCCCGCGAGACCCAGAACAAGATTCTGCGCGTGCTGGTCGATCAGACCTTCCAGCGCCAGGGCGGCACCAGCAAGGTCCATGTCGACGTCCGCATCATCTCCTCGACCGCGCGCAATCTCGAGGAGGAGATCGCAGCGGGCCGCTTCCGCGAGGACCTCTATCATCGCCTCTCGGTGGTGCCGATCCGGGTGCCGCCGCTGTCGGAGCGGCGCGAGGACATCCCCGAGCTGATCGACTATTTCATGGACCAGATCTCGGCCGCCACCGGCTTGCCGAAGCGGCAGATCGGGCAGGACGCGATGGCGGTGCTGCAGTCGCATGTCTGGCCGGGCAACGTCCGCCAGCTCCGCAACAATGTCGAGCGGGTGATGATCCTGGCCGGCGGCGGGCCGGAGGCGATCATCACCGCCGACATGCTGCCGCAGGACGTCGGCTCGATGGTGCCTGCGATGCCGACCTCCAACAATGGCGAGCACATCATGGGCCTGCCGTTGCGCGAGGCGCGCGAGGTGTTCGAGCGCGACTATCTGATCGCCCAGATCAGCCGCTTCTCCGGCAATATCTCGCGCACCGCGGAGTTCGTCGGCATGGAGCGCTCGGCGCTGCATCGCAAGCTGAAGGCGCTCGGGGTCGGCTGACCCCGGCGCGGCAGGCCGGCAGTCCGCCGGCGGCTCGGAGCGAAGCCCCGGCGGTCACCCGCCGGGGAGCCGACAGCCGGCTCTCGGCGGCGGTTTGGATCGATCGGCGGGGCGAGGGTGGGGCCGGTACAACCGGGGATTTATCCACTCTCCACGAGAATATTCGTCTCTTTCCCCGCAGTTTCTTAGAATTGCCACCGTGTTCCTACCGACTGCACCGCGAACTGGCTTGCCTAAAAACCGCGCGTAGCCTCTAATCCTACCGCTATGCCTGCCGGAGGGGGATCTCGTGGCAGGTGGGCAGCCGGAGGAGGCTCCGTCAGAGAGCAGCAACCGGTTCAATAAAAAAGAAGCACAAGCTTGCGGGACAAAAACAATGGCGGCAGACCGCGCACAAAATCTACAAGACACCTTCCTTAATCACGTTCGTAAAACCAAGACGCCACTGACGATATTTCTGGTCAACGGAGTAAAGCTGCAGGGCATTGTCACATGGTTCGACAATTTCTGCTTGCTGTTGCGGCGCGACGGCCACTCGCAGCTTGTCTACAAGCACGCGATCTCGACCATCATGCCCGGAGCTCCGATTCAGTTGTTCGAAGGTGGTGAGGACGCACCGGCTTGAGAGTGAACTGATTGGAACCCTTCAATCGTGAAGGGGGCGCCGACCGGACCAAGTCTAGGCCCGGGTCGGCGGGGAGCGGCAGCACCGGGCGGGTGATCGTCATCGGCCCGTACCTGCGCACGCGCCGTGGCGACGGCGATGCGCAAACAGATTCGTCTGTCCGCGACTATGAAGCGCGGATCGAGGAAGCCGCCGGCCTCGCCGGTGCGATCGACCTCACTGTGGTGGACTCCGTCATCGCGCCGATCAGCCAGATCCGGCCTGCGACCTATCTCGGCAAGGGCAAGGTCGAGGAGATCAACGGGCTCGTCGCCAGCAACGAGGTCGAGCTCGTGGTGATGGATTGCGCGCTGTCGCCGATCCAGCAGCGCAATCTCGAGAAGGCCTGGAGCACCAAGGTGCTCGACCGCACCGGCCTGATCCTGGAAATCTTCGGCCGCCGCGCCAAGACCAAGGAAGGCGCGCTGCAGGTCGAGCTCGCCCATCTCAACTACCAGCGCAGCCGCCTGGTGCGGTCCTGGACCCATCTCGAGCGGCAGCGCGGCGGCTTCGGCTTCATGGGCGGTCCCGGCGAAACCCAGATCGAGGCCGACCGCCGCCTGATCAGCGAGCGCATCACCAAGCTCGAAGGCGAGTTGAAGAAAGTGCAGGCGACGCGGCGGCTGCATCGCGCCGGCCGCCAGCGCGTGCCGTACCGCGTGGTGGCGCTGGTCGGCTACACCAATGCCGGCAAATCGACGCTGTTCAACCGCCTGACCCGCGCCGACGTGCAGGCCGCGGACATGCTGTTCGCGACGCTCGACCCGACCCTGCGCGCGCTCAACCTGCCGCATGGCGGCAAGGCGATGCTGTCGGACACGGTCGGCTTCATCTCCAATCTGCCGACCCAGCTCGTGGCCGCGTTCCGCGCCACGCTGGAAGAGGTGCTGGAAGCCGACATCATCCTGCATGTCCGCGACATCTCCCATGAGGACGCGGAGGCGCAGGAGCGTGACGTCGAGGCGGTGTTGCGCCAGCTCGGCATTGACCCCGACGCCGACGGCGGTCAGCGTATCATTGAGGTCTGGAACAAGATCGACCGCTTCGATCCCGAGGAGCGGGACAATTTGCGCAATATCGCCGCGCGCCGTCCGCCGGAGCGGCCATGCTTCCTGGTTTCGGCCGCAACAGGCGAGGGGATAGATGCGCTGCTCGCCGCGATCGAGGATCGCCTCGCGGCCAAGCGCTCGACGCTCAATCTCTCGATCGACGCCTCCGATGGCGCCGGCATCAGCTGGCTGCACCGCAATGCCGAGGTCCTGAACAAGGAGCTGCATGGCGAGCGCTTCGACATGACGGTGCGCGTCGACGAGACCAAGCGCGACATCGTGATGAGCCGGTTCGCGGCCGTTCCCCACGAGGCGTAAGCCCTCGAAGACGGTCCCTGCAATCTTCCGAAATATGACGATGCCGTGACGTTGCGGGCGCCGATGCGCCTGCGACGCAGCGTCGCACTTTCTGTTTGAAATCCGCGCCGCCTTGGTTCATTGCGCTGCAAGACGCAAAGCCGAGGCCGATCGATGCAGGACACCAGCGAAACCCTCACCCACGACACGGTCGCCGGCCAGAACGGTGATCTTGCCCATGTCCGCGCGCCCGAGATCGTCGATGCGCTCAACGCCCGCGAGCCCGCGGATGCCGCCAAGCTGCTGCGATCGCTGCCCGCCGAGAAGGCGATCGAGGTGCTCGACTTGCCCGGGCTCGACAACACCTGCGAGATCCTCGCCGAGCTGCCGAAAGACACCGCGGTCTCGCTGCTGTCGGGCGTCTCCGACGACCGTGCCGCCGATATCTTCAAGGAGCTGGTCGAGCCGCTGCGCACCACGCTGCTGAACGGGCTCAATCCGGAGACCCGCAACGTCATCTCGGGGCTATTGGCCTATCCTGAGCGCAGCGCCGGCAGCATCATGACGACCGAATTCGTCAGCGTGCCCTCGAGCTGGACCATCGCGGAGGTCCTGCATCACATCCGCATGGTCGAGCGCACCCGCGAGACCGTCTACTCGATCTTCGTGATCGACCCGGTCAAGAAGACCCTGATCCAGGCCGTGCCGCTGCGCCGCCTGATCTCGGGCGATCCGCACGCCAATGTGCTGACCGCGGCGCCGGCGCGGAAGCCGCTGATGATCTCGCCGGAGGCCGACCGCATGGAGGCGGCGCGGCTGATCTCGCGCTACGATCTGCTTGCCGTCGCGGTCGTCGACGGCCCCGGCCATATCCTCGGCATCGTCACGGTCGACGACGTCATCGACGCCATCGTCGAGGAATCCACCGAGGATGCCCAGAAGTTCGGCGGCATGGAAGCGATCGACGAGCCGTATTTGCGGATCGGTTTCGGCGAGATGATCAAGAAGCGCGCCGGCTGGCTGTGCGCGCTGTTCCTGTCGGAAATGCTGACCGCGACCGCGATGCAGTCGTACCAGAGCGAGCTCGAGAGGGCGATCGTCCTGACGCTGTTCATCCCGCTGATCATGAGCTCGGGCGGCAATTCCGGCTCACAGGCCACCTCGCTCCTGATCCGCTCGCTGGCCTTGCACGAGGTGCGGCTGCGCGACTGGTGGCGTGTCGCCGTGCGCGAACTGCCGACCGGTATCGTGCTCGGCGCCATTCTCGGCCTGATCGGCATCATCAGGATCACGCTCTGGCAGACGCTCGGCCTGTTCGATTACGGCCCGCATTGGGTGCTCGTCGCCGCGACCGTCGGTGCCGCACTGGTCGGCATCGTCACGTTCGGATCGCTGTGCGGCTCGATGCTGCCCTTCATCCTCAAGCGCATCGGCTTCGACCCGGCCAGCGCGTCGGCGCCGTTCGTCGCGACACTGGTCGACGTCACCGGCCTCGTGATCTATTTCGGCGTTGCTGCGGTGATCCTGCGCGGGACGTTGTTGTAGGCTGAGCCGGCGCCCTCAACCTCGGTGTCGTCCCTGCGAAAGCAGGGACCCATAACCACCGGCCGTCGTTATTGAGCTCGGTCGCAGTTGTTCAGCGCAACCAAGCTTGGCGGTGAATTGCGCGGTACTGGTATCGCTAACCTATCGTTAGATCACGCGGTATGGGTCCCTGCTTTCGCAGGGACGACAGCGGTCTTTGCTTCGTTCCACAATGCATCCATCTCCTCCAGCGATGCCCGCTCCAGCGAACGCCCCTTCGCCGCCAGCGCCTTCTCAATATAGGCAAAGCGCCGCTCGAACTTGGCGTTGGTCGCACGTAGCGCGGTTTCCGGATCGGCATCGACGTGGCGGGCGAGGTTGACCAGCGCGAACATCAGGTCGCCGGTTTCCTCCGCGATCTCCACCTTGTCGTTGCGGTCGAGCGCGGCTTCGATCTCGTCGGCCTCCTCGCGGATCTTGGCGAGCACCGCGCGCGGGTCGTTCCAGTCGAAGCCGACGGTGGACGCCTTCCGCTGCAACTCCATCGCGCGCGTCAGGGCAGGCAGGCCCACTTTCACGCTCGCCAGCAGCGATTTGTGCGCGGTGTCTTCGGGCGGCCGCCGCGCGGCGCGCTCGGCCTTCTCCTCGGCCTTGATCCGTTCCCAGGCGCTCTTGACGCCGGCCGGCTGGATGTTGCCGTCCTTGTCGGCAAAGACATGCGGGTGACGGCGGATCATCTTCCTGGTGATCGCCTCGACCACATCGCCAAACGCGAACGCGTTCTGCTCCTCGGCCATCCTGGCGTGATAGACCACCTGCAACAGCAGGTCGCCGAGCTCCTCGCGCAAATCGTCGAGATCGCCGCGCGTGATCGCATCCGCAACCTCATAGGCCTCCTCGATCGTGTAGGGCGCGATGGTCTCGAAATTCTGCACGAGGTCCCATGGGCAGCCGGTCACCGGCGTGCGCAGCGCAGCCATGATCTCGATCAGGCGGGAAATGTCGCGGGAAGGGGTCATGGAGCACCGCTGTATGAGAGGTATGGCCGTTATGCCAAATCGGCCCTGTCGATCCCAGCAAAACACGCCGGAAACACGGCACTGTCCACGGATTGGCCACGGCGCCGTCAGGTGCTAAATCGCGTTCCATGACCGATCAGAACGCGTCCGACACCGCGCTGGTGCTGTTTTCCGGCGGCCAGGATTCCACCACGTGCCTTGCCTGGGCCTTGTCGCGCTTTGCGCGCGTCGAGATGCTCGGCTTCACCTACGGCCAGCGCCACGCAATCGAGCTCGATTGCCGGGACCACCTGCTGGCCGGGATCAAGCGGGTTCGGCCGGAATGGTCCGCGAAACTCGGCGACAGCCACACGCTTGATATCCCGACGCTGTCGGAGATTTCCGACACCGCGCTGACCCGCGACGTCGCGATCGAAATGGGCGCAGACGGCTTGCCGAACACCTTCGTGCCCGGCCGCAACCTCGTGTTCCTCACCTTCGCTGGGGCGCTGGCCTATCGGCGCGGCATCCGCCACATCATCGGCGGCATGTGCGAGACCGACTATTCCGGTTACCCGGATTGCCGCGACGAGACCATCAAGGCATTGCAGTCCGCGCTCAATCTCGGCATGGCCAGGGATTTCGAGCTGCACACGCCGCTGATGTGGCTCGACAAGGCCGCGACCTGGCGACTCGCGCACGAGCTCGGCGGAGCAGGGCTGGTCGACCTGATCCGCGAGCACTCGCACACCTGCTATCTCGGCGAACGCGGCGCGCAACACGATTGGGGCTATGGCTGCGGCGAATGCCCGGCCTGCAGCCTGCGGGCCAAGGGCTGGCGGGAATATGTTGCTCAGGGTGGCCCGTAACAGTGGGCTGATAGCCGTCCGCAGGGGCGCACTGCCAAAATATCGAAAACAACCCCATGCAAAGGAGTCGGCGGCTGCCGTTCGACACCGCAACTTGACACGTCGGGCAACTCAGCGGTACTCTTCTATTATCCAGAAATAGTGCAGTGCGGCTCGAATCGCAAACCCATCCTCATCGTCGTCCCGGCGAAGGCCGGGACCCATAACCACAAATGGTCTTTGTTGAGCGATGGTGGAACGACGAGTCGCGTTCACACAATATTCGCTGCGGAGTATGGGTCCCTGCTTTCGCAGGGACGACAGCTGTGAATGCGGCGCGATCTGGTGCTACGGCGGAAACGCGCCGCTACGCGAAATCCCCCGGCGTCAGCACGATCGGCTGGCCGTGCGGGGTGCGGTCGGCGGCGTGGTCCCAGGCGTCGCGGTAGCGGTGCAGTGTCTCATGCGTCGTGACGCCCTTGGCGGCCACGAGGTGCTCCAGGGTTGCCAGCCAATGCTGGTAATAGGTCTCGCCGGTGTCGGGATCGCCGGCAGCCTGCGCGCGCTTGATCTGGTCGGCGAGCGCGGCGGCCCATTCGGTCCAGGTGAACACGCCGCGGTCATGCAGGCTCAACGCCATGGCGAACGCCTGCGCCTCCCAGGGGGCGCGGAATACCGGGCCGTCCTGATCGCGGGCAATGCTGGAGACGGCGCTGGTGGCGCGCGCGGCGGCACCGGCATCCATCAGACGGCCTCCAGATACGGCTCGAACGCGTCGATCGAGACCTTGATGGTCGGATCGGAGTCCGGTCCCCACAGCTCGCGTCCGTCGAACACGACGGTGTACAGCCACTGCGGATGTTCGCCGGCGTCGTTGGCCACTGTATCGGGAAACACGTGACAGCCATGATCGCGCTCGATCACCCCGACGTGACCGCGCACGTAGCGCGGCAGCCGCGTGTGCGTGGCAGGATGGATGTTCTTCGCCCGCACCCGATCGCCGGCCTTGAATTTCGCAGGTCCTGGCGCGGCGCGGCCGAACTTGCCGCGCACCATGATGCGCTCGATGTCGGCCACCGAGAACTTGCCGTGCTTGAGCGCTTTCGCCGGCGCGACGGCATGTCCGGCAGCAACGTCGTCCCTGGAGATATAGCCCTTGTCGAGCAGCAAAGCTTCCAGCCCGAGCAGCCATTTCCTGTAGTAGGAGCTCGACAGATAGACCTGCGGGGGCAGGGTCTCGCGATAGAAGCGCGAGGCGTCGATGTTGAAGGCGCCGGCCGCGCCCATCGCACGGACCATGGCGAGCACCCGGGATTCCCATTCCTCATGGAACATCGGCTCGTTCGGCTCGGGCTCGACCTTGCCGAACCCGTCCATGCCGCCCATGTCGTGGACGCCGTTCATGACGGCGCCCCCGGCTTTTTGGGAAAGCCGGTACCGATCATGGAATCGCGCGTCACCAGCTCGGCGAGCTGGTCTTCGCTCCAGCCCTCGGTGCCTTCGGGCCGCATCGGCAGCACCAGGAAGCGCGTCTCCGCGGTCGAATCCCAGACCCGGATTTCCGTCTCCTTCGGCAGGCTGACGCCGAAATCGGCGAGCACGCCGCGCGGATCCTTGACTGCGCGCGAGCGGTACGGCGAGGCCTTGTACCAGACCGGCGGCAGCCCCAGCATTTCCCAGGGATAACAGGAGCACAATGTGCAGACGACCATGTTGTGGCGGCCGGGCGTGTTCTCGATCGCGACCAGATGGTCGCCGACCCGGCTGACATGGCCGAGGGTGCCGACCGCCTTGCTGGCATCCTCGAGCAGCGCCTTCTTGAAGGCGGGATCGGTCCAGGCCTTGGCGACGACCCGGGCGCCGTTATGCGGGCCGATCTTGGTCTCGTAGGCCTGCACGATGGCGTCGAGCGCGGCAGCCTCGACATAGCCCTTCTCGGTCAGGATCGATTCCAGCGCACGGACGCGCAGTTCGGTCTCCGACAGTTCGGAATGGTCGTGATCGTGGTGGTGATGATCATGTTCGCTCATGCCCACAGAATAGGCGAAACCGTCGTGCTATGTCGAGGCAGGCAGTACACAAGAATGCGAGCGGGGAGGTATGCGTGGTTGATGATGTGACGATCGAGAAGGGGCTCGGACCGGAGGGACGGATCGCGGTGGTACGGTTCGACCGCGGCGACGGTATCAACGCGCTGTCGCCGGAGGCGCTGCGGCAGCTGACCGACGCGGCGCGCAGTTTCGAGGACGATGGCGAGACCTCGGTGGTGGTGCTGACCGGCGGCGCCAAATCGTTCAGCGCCGGCTTCGACCTCAAGGATGCCGAAGGGCGTTCGCGCCAGACCATGGACATGGGCGCGCTGCGCCGGCACCTGAAGCTCGGGCCGCGGCTGACGCGCGCCTGGCAGGACATCGAGCAGGTCACGATCGGCGCGATCGAGGGGTTTTGCGTCGGCGGCGGCGTGGCACTCGTGGTCGCGCTGGATTTCCGCGTCATGGCGCGCGACGCGCATATGCGGGTGCCGGAAATCGCGCTCGGCATGAACATGAGCTGGCAGAGCGTGCCGCGCATGCTGCATCTGATGGGACCGGCGCGCACCAAGCAGGCGGTGATCCTGGCCGACGACCGGATCTCGGCCGAGGAGGCCTACGAATGGGGCCTGGTGGAGCAGGTGACCGATCCTGGAAAGTCATATGAAGCCGCGATGGCGCTCGCGGCCAAGGTCGCCGCCCAGCCGCCGATCTCGGTCGCGATGACCAAGCTGACGGTCAACCGTCTGGCACATGCGCTCGACGATCTCGCCAGCCACATGGACCTCGACCAGTTCGCCCTGGCGAGCCTGACCGAGGATCACAAGGAAGGCGTCGCGGCCTTCCTCGGACGGCGGAAGCCGCGCTTCAAGGGGCGCTGATGCGTGTCGTTCAAGAGTCCTTCCAGCTTCGCAATGGCGAAGGCCCTGACGCCGGGCCGGTGCGTCAGGGCCTTTGCGGTGCGGAGACGACCCCAGCACCTTTCAGGGCCTGGGAGCCGACGTTGGGGTCATCCGCCTGCACCGTTGTCGAGGTCGAGCAGACAGCGAATAGCATGCGCCCATCGCCGGTGTTCGCATTTGCATATGTGAATCGCGCCTCTCGTCGATCCTATGTTCCCGAGATCAAGGCTGCGCAGTGGCGAGCGATGGTTGCCTCTTCGTTTGTTGCGATGACGAGCACGTCCACTGAACTGTCCTCGCGAGCAATGTGCAGCTGCGCTGCGGTGTTCGCGGATGGGTCGAGCTGGACACCCAGCCATCCCAGTCGCTCGCAGACCTGGATGCGAATTTCGCTCGCGTGCTCACCGATACCGCCGGTGAACACCAGGCATTCCAATCCGCCCAGCGTGCCAGCCATCGCGGCGACTTGTTGCGCGATGCGGAACGTGAAGAGGTCGACCGCTTCCTTCGCGGCGGGCTCCTGGCTTGCGAGCAGGACACGCATGTCGGAGGACAGGCCCGAAACGCCGAGCAGCCCCGATTGGTGATAAAGCAGCTGCTCAAGGTCGTCGACCGACATGCCGTTCTGCTGCTGGAGGTAGAGCAGAACGCCCGGATCGATCGTCCCGCAACGGGTCCCCATGACCAGGCCGTCGAGAGGCGTCAGCCCCATCGTGGTGTCGATGCTCCGGCCGCTCCGCATGGCGCAGAGGCTTGCGCCATTGCCGAGATGCGCCACCACGGTGCGCTTCGAGGAAAGCTCCGGCGAGATGTCGGCGAGGCGGCCTGCGACATATTCAAAGGAGAGACCATGAAAGCCGTAGCGCCGAATGCCGGCGCGTTCGAGATGTCTCGGGATCGCAAGCCGATTGACGGGCGGCGCGAGGCCATGATGGAACGACGTGTCGAAGCAGGCGACCTGCATCAGTTCCGGCCGGATCGCGCTGATTGCCCGGATTGGCGTCAGGCAGCGAGGCTGATGCAGCGGCGCCAGCGGGCTCAGGGCGTCGAGGGCGGCAAGCACCGTCGGATTGACTTCGACCGGTCGCGGAAATTCGCGGCCGCCGTGCACGACGCGATGCCCGACGGCACGCAGCTGCTGGCCAAGATGATGTTCGATCCGTGCCAGGACGGCGGCAAACAGCCGATCGGGCGACGCATCTGGCTCGGCTTGCTCCAACGCGAACGACGCGCGGCCGGCCGGATCGGTGAAGACCAATCGCGACGCGCCCTCGTGCTCATCGATCTGTGCCTTGCAGAGCAGCGTGGGATCGGCATGCGAAGCATCGAAAAGGCCGAACTTGATGCTCGACGAGCCGGAGTTGACGACCAGAACCGCGCCGGAAGTAGGCATGACTCAACCGCCGGATTCAGCAGGTGTGTCGCCGCTTGTGCTGCTCGGCCAGACCCAGTCTCGAACCTCCGGCATGTCCTCGCCATGCTCGCGCACATATCGCGCATGCGCGATCAAGGCATCCCGGTATCCTTGCTTGATCTGCGCGGCCTTGGTGGCGAGCCCCGGCACGCGCTCGATCGCCTCGCTCGCGAGATGATAGCGGTCTAGTCCATTGAGAACGACCATGTCGAAAGGTGTGGTCGTCGTGCCTTCCTCGACAAAGCCGCGCACGTGCATGTTGTCGTGATTGGCCCGGCCATAGGTGAGCCGGTGGATGAGATAAGGGTAGCCGTGGTAGGCAAAGATGACGGGGCGATCGCGCGTGAACAGGCTGTCGAAGTCGCGATCGCTGAGGCCATGAGGGTGCTGTTGCCTCGGCTGCAGCGTCATCAGGTCGACGACGTTGACCACGCGGATCTTGAGGTCGGGGAGGGCCGTGTGCAGCAGATCAACGGCGGCGAGCGTCTCCAGCGTTGGAACGTCACCCGCGCAAGCCATCACGACATCCGGCTCGCTGGTGGGATCCTCGGTTCCGGCCCACGTCCAGATGCCAATGCCGGCATCGCAATGGGTGGCTGCGTCCTGCATCGAAAGCCATTGCGCGGACGGTTGTTTGCCGGCGACGATGACATTGATCCGATCGTAGGTCCGCAGGCAGTGGTCGGCGACCCACAGCAGCGTGTTGGCGTCGGGCGGGAAATAGACCCGGACGATGTCGGCTTTCTTGTTGGTGACCAGATCGACAAAGCCGGGATCCTGGTGGCTGAAGCCGTTGTGATCCTGGCGCCAGACATGCGACGTCAGCAGGTAATTGAGCGAGGCGATCGAACGCCGCCACGGCAATTGACGCGAGACCTTCAGCCATTTTGCGTGCTGGTTGAACATTGAATCCACGATGTGGATGAACGCTTCATAGCAGGAGAAGAAGCCATGGCGTCCGGTCAATAGATAGCCCTCCAGCCAGCCCTGGCAGAGGTGCTCGCTGAGGACTTCCATAACACGGCCGTCTTGAGCGAGATGGACATCATACGGCTCGGTCGGCTCCATCCAAACCCGGTCCGTGGCTTCGAATACGGCATCCAGCCGGTTCGAGGAGGTTTCGTCAGGCCCCATGATGCGGAAATTTCCGGCATCGGCATTCAGCTTGAGGACATCGCGCAGGTATTTTCCGAGCTCGTGGGTCGCTGCGGCGACTGTCTGACCCGGCTGTTTTACCTCGACGGCAAATGCGCGATAGTCCGGCAGCCGGAGCTCACGTTTCAGAACGCCGCCATTGGCGTGTGGATTGGCGCCCATCCGGCGGTTCGCGGTCGGAGCGAGGGCCTGGAGCTCCGGGATCAGCGCACCATTCTTGTCGAACAGCTGCTCGGGATGGTAGCTGCGCATCCAGTCTTCAAGCAGCCTGAGATGCGCTGGGTTGTCGCGGACTTGCGCGACCGGCACCTGGTGCGCGCGCCAAAAGCCCTCGACTTTGAGCCCGTCGACCTCCTTCGGACCGGTCCAGCCCTTTGGACTGCGCAGCACGATCATCGGCCAGCGCGGCCGCTCCGATCGTTTGCTGCCGCGCGCCTCTGTTTGGATCTTGTGAATGGCTGCAAGCGCCTCGTCCATGGCAGCGGCCATGGCGCGATGCATCGGCATCGGATCGTCGCCCTCGACGAAGAGCGGCTCATGTCCGTAGCCGCGAAAGAGGTTGCGGATTTCCTCGTCGCCCATCCGCCCTAGCACCGTCGGATTGGCGATCTTGTAGCCGTTGAGATGCAGGATCGGCAGCACCGCGCCGTCGCGCGCGGGATTCAGGAACTTGTTCGAGTGCCACGATGCAGCCAGCGGACCGGTTTCCGCCTCGCCATCGCCGACGACGCAGGTCACGATCAGGTCCGGATTGTCGAACGCCGCGCCATAGGCGTGGACCAGCGAATAGCCGAGTTCGCCACCCTCATGGATGGAGCCGGGCGTTTCCGGTGCCGCGTGGCTTGGAATACCGCCGGGGAAGGAAAACTGCCGGAACAGTTTGCGCAGACCGTCCCTGTCTCGGCCGACATCGGGATAGATCTCGCTATAGGTGCCTTCGAGATATGTGTTCGCCACCATGCCCGGACCGCCATGTCCGGGACCGCAAACGTAGATGACGTTGAGATCGAGCGCGCGAATGACCCGGTTGAGATGGGCATAGACGAAATTCAAGCCCGGCGTGGTACCCCAATGGCCGAGCAGGCGGGGCTTGATGTGTTCCTTGCGCAGCGGCTCGCTGAGCAGCGGATTGTCGAGAAGATAGATCTGGCCGACCGAAAGGTAATTGGCGGCGCGCCAGTAGCGGTCGAGCAGGTCGAGATTGCTGGCGGTCGTTTTTTGTTCGATCGTTGCTTTCATGGAGCCAACTCCTCCCCAAAACTATCAAGACAACTACAGGTTGATCCGGCCGGTGATGATCGTGCTCGACCCATGGCGAGGCGGGGCGGGACGCCAGGCAGAGATATCCGCGGCGGTTCTCGGCTGATGCATTGCGTTCGCTGGCTCCAACCGCAGGCGCCGACCCTCGTTCCTTCGTTTGCCGCCTTGGAGCGGCGCGCCCGCTGTAGCCTAGCGGTGACGGCGACCGGTTTGGTCTTCGACATCGGCAAACGAGGCATCTCCGAGCGAGATCATTGATCTCTCATATGTAAATGCCGGAACCAGGCAGAGAGATGACAAGCGGCTGCTGCCTGATGTTTCGACCGCGATTCGATATCCGCCTTATTCAGCCGAAGGGTACAGTTGATGAATCTCATCGACCGCTACTTTTTCGCCGCAACGATGACAGTGACAATTGTACTCTGGCTGTACCTCGGGTTGCTGGTGGCCGGTAGCTGACGGCGCGCGCCCTCTAAAGCCAGGGTTACCCCCGCCTTGGCGTCGAATTTCCCTGCTCATTAAATAGGCCACGGCCACTGTCCTAACGGCGCACGCGACGACGCGCCCGGGAAACCCGACCAGCGGGAAAACGTTAACGCCTCGATCATCCGCGCAACTGGCAGAGGTGCCGCTATGCGTACGATCTTGATCGTGGAAGACGAGTATTTCATTGCCGATGACTGTGCCACGCTGGCACGGCAGGCCGGCTATCACGTCGTCGGCCCGTTCGCTTCGATCGACGAAGCCCGCCCGCACGCGTCCGGAGCCTCTGGCGCGCTGATCGATGTCAACGTCAATGGAACCGCGTCCTACAAGTTGATCGATGCCCTGCTTGCGATGGGAACACCGGTCACCCTGTACACCGGCTACGACGCCAGCACGCTGCCCGAGAAGTATGCGCATCTCCCCGTGGTGACCAAGACGCGCGGGTGTGCGGAGGCTCTCGGGATACTGTGCAAGCAGATGAGCTCCGCTGGATAGCCGGCGAGCTGAACGCAGATCGATGCGCGCGCCGGGATGCGCAGCGGTGGTTTGGGTCTCGGCCCCCGTGAGAGCTCGCTGCTCTTTCCACACGTCGTCCCTGCGAAAGCAGGGACCCATAACCACAGGGCTGCGTTGTTGAAGCGGGCTGTGGCTCCAGCGCAGCAAGCCAACTGACGTCGGCGGCTATGGGTCCCTGCTCCCGTGCGCAATTGCGCACTAGGCAGGGACGACACCGCATGTATTGCGCTGAGGTTCCCGGCACCAGCACTTTTGTTGGCAACTTTCCTCGCCGAGGTTTATTGTCTCCTCATCACCGGCCGAGGCTCTGCCCGTAGGCGTCGGTGGCTGAGAGACCGATGGTGCTCCCGCCTGCATAACCGGGGAGCACGACCATGCCCAACGAGCGGTACATCTATCGCCTTTCCAATTCCCACGATCTCGACGATACCGAGCGGACGATCCGGGTCGTCGGCCAGGCACGCAAACTCCTCGCCGAAAACCCGGCCAGCACGTTTCTGGGCCGCAAAACGCAGGAACCCTTTCCGCAAGGGGAAAGCCAGTACGGGAACCTGAAATCCTCACCTGCGTAAGCTTTCGCGCCTTGCGGAGGCGGAATCGTGCCGGATGGTGAATTATACGGGTACCTGCTCGCCGGATATCAGGCTGTGAAGCGGCGCATCGATGCTGGCGACGAACGCGCTCGAACAATTTTCGAAGTCTCATGGGCTGATGCGTTTGTCGCACCGCCGGCTGCCCCCGACTTATCCCATGACAGGGCGGACGCTGCGATCGAGTGACATGTTTCGCCGATGATCGATCCGCTGTTCGCCCGCGCTCAGCTTGCCATCGAAGAAAGTCACACTTTGCGCGCACAAAAGAAATCGCTCGCCGATCAGCGAGACGATCAGCTCGCCGAGCTGCGGCAATCGGTGCGTAGCTCCGCGAGCGCGCGCATGGAGATCAAAGCTCACCGCGACAACAGCAAGTAAGGCTTTCGCCGGCGGGGGCGGGCACATGCAATATCGCGATCGGTCGGCGGGCCGATTAGCGGGCTTTGATGAAGCGTTCGAGATGCATGGATAATTCGTAGCTCAGCGCCAATTGTCGCCAGGATCGCGCCAGCAACTCGTAATCCTTGCGCGTCGTTTCGACGCTGGATGTCGCAGCCAGACGGTCGGCTTCGTCGGCCAGTTGCCGGCACTCCGCGATCCGATCTGTTGAATCCTGCAGCATCGCTGTCCTTCCTGAGGACGATGCGCCAGGAGGATGCGTCAAGCCGCCGGTTTGCCGGAGATCGCGGGCCGAGACAATCAGGCAATATGAATGTCACCCAGCCTCAAGATCCTGAGCTGCGCGACGACGAGCCGCGCCTCGTCTGCCAATTGGGCGTTGCGGATGCGCGTTTCCATGACGGTTGAGAGGTCGGCGATCAGCGCGCGTTCTGCGGCCGTCTGCTCCAGCAGCTCGATACGCCTTTCGATCTCGGTCATTACGCACCCCGTCCGATATCGTGACTGGAGCATCGTGGGGCTCTCTGCAAACCTCCGCACTAACATTTGCAAATGCCCGGCTGGATTATTGGTGTCCAGCAGCGCGATGAGACAGGCGGTCAGACCTGCGGATCAATCTGCTTCATGGGATCACCGCGCAGGATCATGCCGGCGAGCCCGTGCGCCATGGCGCGCTGATCGAACGGCTTCTCCCACAACGGGACGTCCGCGAACTCGGTGCCGAGTACGATCTTGTCGTATCCCGAGGTGAACACGATGGGCACGCCGCGCGCCTGGAGCTCGCGCGCGACCGGATAGATCATCTGCTTGCGGATGTTCACATCGAGCACCGCACCATCAATCACGCCGCCGTCGTGCAGGATGCGAAGCGCATCGTCGATGTCACCGGCCGGCCCGGCGATATCCGCACCAAGCGCGCGCAGCGCGCTGCGCATGTCGTCGGCAAGGAAATATTCGTCTTCGACGATCAGGACGCGCCGTCCTGTCAAGAGTGGGGGTTCGCGCAAATGTGCAAATTCGGACATGTCAATTCCGGCCGCGCCCGGCGTGATGTCTTCGCAAAATTGGAACATAGGACGAATGCGCGCCTTGTTGCAAACAATGTTGGAAATGTTGGAAAAGGCAGGTTCCATGTCCAATCGGGACATCATCGTCATCGGCGGTTCGGCCGGGGCGACTGCACCGTTGAAGGAGATTCTGGGCCGGCTGCCGGCCGATCTACCGGCCGCGGTCTTCATCGTCTTGCACATACCGGCCCACGGGATCGGCATCCTCTCGACGGTCGCGAAGGCCGCCGGCAAGCTGCCGGTCCGGCAGGCGGAAAGCGGCATGGTCATCGAAAATGGTCACGTCTATCTGGCGGCACCGGACCGCCATCTCCTGATCCAGGACGGCCACCTGATGCTCGGCCGCGGGCCACGCGAAAATCTGGTACGGCCAGCGATCGACGCGCTGTTTCGCTCGGCCGCACTGCACTATGGACCGCGAGTGATCGGCGTCGTGCTCAGCGGTCTGCTGTCCGACGGCGCGGCAGGCCTGAACGCGATCAAGCGCTGCGGTGGGGTCGCGCTGGTTCAGGACCCGCAGGATGCGATGTCCGACGAAATGCCGCTCCGGGCATTGGAAGCGACCACGGTCGATCTCTGTATCTCGGGCGCACAGCTTGGCGATGTGCTGTCCGATCTCGCCCGGGAACGGGCCGGCGCGGTGCTGCCGATCCCGCCCGAGATCGTGCTGGAGGTGAAGATCGCGGCAGGCGAGCGCATCGGCAGCGATACGCTGGTCGATATCGCCGATCCCGCGCCGCTGACCTGTCCAGGGTGCGGCGGCGTCCTGTCCGAGCTGAAGGTCGGGCATCCGCTGCGATTTCGCTGTCAGGTCGGCCATGCCTATACCGCCGATGCCCTCGCCAAGGAGCAGGAAGGCCGGGTCGACGAAGCGCTTCGGGTCGCGCTGCGCATCATCGAGGAGCGCGCCGAACTGGTGCATCGGATGGCCGAGGACGGCCGCCAGAGCGGGCGGCCGGCGATCGCGCAAATGTATGAGGCGCGCGCCGCTGAATACCGCGAATATGCCGATATGATCCGGCGTGTCGTGCTACAATCGCTCGATCCGAAGCGACCGGCGCGGAAGGAACCGTGATGGCCAGCGCTGAGCATGCGAACTGGGCCGAACAGTTGCGGTCCGAGCGCGCGCTGCTGGTTAAGGCCGACATCGACATCGAGGAGGGCTGGCGGCGCGTCCGCAACCAGCAGGATTTGCTGGATTGGCTCCAGCGGGCCGGTCACGATACCGAGCAGGCCGAACATCTCGTCAGTCTGCTCAAGCGGACCTTGATCGAGTGGGAACGACACCGGACCCTGATTGTGCAGCGGGTCGCATACCTGGAGGAGCAGGTCGCATCCCATTAGCGCCAAGGGAAAAGCACGGGCCCGCGTTCGAGCATGTGGCTGGCCTGCCGCGGACGCCGCCGCAGAGCCATCGGCGCCCGCATCGAGGTTCCCAGGAAGGTGGAGATTTCCTACTTATCCCGTTGGGATAGGACTAAACTCTGCTATCAGCAGGCGCAGGCGAGGCGCCCGCGGGAAAGTGAGAGCCGCTGCAATCATGGATGACGTTGGCCAACCCCAGAGCGGAGACGAAGGGCGCCAGTCCAAGGCGCCGCTGATCATAGGTGTGGGCGCGTCCGCCGGCGCCCTCGATAGCATCGAGCGGTTCTTCTCGAAACTGAGGCTCAATCCGGACCAGGCCGTCGTGCTCGTGTTGCAGTACCGGGATGCCATCGAGGACACCCGGTTGCGCGGAGCGTTGCAGCGATCGGAAGGCGCGCGACTGTCCGAGATCAGCGACGGACAGCCCGTCGAGGGCGGCGTGATCCATCTGTGTCCGTCCGACATGATCACTACCGTTCATGGCGACCGTTTCGCCGTCCGGCGCGCCGAGCAGGCGCGCGCCGAGCGGGCCACCATCGACAGCTTCCTGGTGTCGCTGGCGGAGGAGCGCGCCGAGGAATCGATCGGCGTGGTGCTGGCCGGCACGGGTGGCGACGGCACGCTCGGGGTCGGGACCTTGAAGGATCATGGCGGCCTCGCGATCGCCGAACGCATTGGCGCCGGTCAGTCCAACCCCCACGACGAAGGCAGTTCGGCGGCGGCGATCGCCGATTTTGTGCTGCCGCCGGAGGACATTCCGGAGCATATCGACGTCTATTCCCGCCATTTGCGCCGGCTCGAGGAGAAGCAGGGCTTCGACGAAGTGCTGGCGGCGGCGGCCAGCTCGCTCGCGCGCATCGCGGATATTCTTCGCAACAAGACCGGCAACGACTTCCACGGCTACAAGCAGAACACGTTCCTGCGCCGCGTCCAGCGCCGCATGCAGGTGGTGCAGATCGACGATATCTCCGCCTATGTCGATTTCCTGAGAAATGACAAGGACGAGGCGCAACATCTTTTCAACGACCTCCTGATCGGCGTCACGGAATTCTTCCGCGACAAGAAGGAGTTCGAAGTCCTGGAAACCCAGATCATCCCGAAGATATTCGAAGGGAAGGGCGCCGGCCGGCAGGTGCGCGTCTGGGTGCTCGGTTGCGCGACCGGCGAGGAGGCCTATTCGATCGGCATCCTGCTGCGCGAGCATATGGCCGGTCTCGACTCGGTGCCGCAGGTGCAGATCTTCGCGACCGACATCGACGGCCGCGCGCTCGCTGCCGCGCGGGTCGGGCGTTATCGGACCAGTATCGAGAACGATATGACGCCGGAGCGGCTGGCGCGCTGGTTCGTGCGCGAAGGCGACACCTATTGCGTGGTCAAGGAATTGCGCGAGATGTGCATCTTCTCGCAGCACAATGTCATCAAGGACGCGCCGTTCTCCAAGCTCGATCTGGTCTCGTGCCGCAACCTGCTGATCTATCTCAATGGCGAGCTGCAGAACCGCGTCATCCCGCTGTTCCATTTTGCGCTGCTGCCGGACCGGTTCCTGTTTCTCGGCAATTCCGAGAACGTCACGCGGCATCCGAAGCTGTTTGCGCCGGTCGATCGGCGCGCGCGCATCTTCAAGAAACTCGAGACCGGGACACGGCTGCCGCCGGAATTCCCGATCACGACGGTCACAGGGCGGGCCTCCGTCGACATCCCGCCGGTACGTTCCGTCGGCCCGGATGTCGGCCTCGAGCGCCGCGCCCAGCGCATCGCCGAGCGCTATGCGCCGGCCTATGTCATCACCGACGACCACTTTCACATCCTGCATTTCTCCGGCCGCACCGGCCGCTATATCGAGCCGACCGCAGGCACGGCGACGCTCGATCTGCTGCAACTCGTGCATCGCGATCTCAGGCTTGAACTGCGCACGGTGCTCAGCCGTGCCGCGGAAACCAATGAACCGGCGCAGGCCGAGCAGGTGCAGCTCGGCGTCAACGGGCATCGCATGCTGGTCGACATCACGGTCGAGCCGATCCAGGACGGTCCCGCCGGCCATCGCAATTTCGTCATCCTGTTCAAGGATGGCCCGATCCGTCCCGTGGAGCAGGCCGAGAACATTCCCAACATTCTGGTCAGGACCGAGCATGTCGAGCGGCTGGAGGGCGAGCTGCGCGCCACCCGCGAGCGGCTGCAAGCCACGATCGAGGAGCTCGAAAGCACCAATGAGGAGCTGAAATCCTCCAACGAGGAATATCAATCGCTGAATGAGGAACTGCAATCCGCCAACGAGGAACTGGAGACCTCGCGGGAGGAATTGCAGTCGGTCAATGAGGAGCTGACGACCGTCAATGGCGAGCTGGCGCACCGCGTGCAGGAATTGACCCGCGCCACCAGCGACCTGAAGAATTTCCTCGAGAGCACCCAGATCGCAACCGTGTTCCTGGACAACGATCTGAAGGTGATGAACTTCACGCCCGCGATCACGCATTTGCTGCATCTGGTCGAGACCGATGTCGGCCGCCCGATCGCGCATATCAAGGCGCGGATTCCGATCGAGGAGCTCTACGACGATGTGCGGCGCGTGCTGCGGACGCTGGCCAGCGCCGAGCGCGAGCTGACCGCGCCCGACAGCGGCACGCGCTATATCGTGCGCATCCTGCCGTACCGCAGCATCGACAATTTCATCGCCGGCGTCGTGATCACCTTCATCGACGTCACCGCGATCACGCGGGCCGAGGAGCGGCAGCGGCTGCTGCTCGCCGAGCTGCAGCATCGCGTCCGCAACACGCTCGGCGTGGTCCGCTCGATCGCGCGCCGCTCGGCAGAGACCAGCGCGAACGTCGAGGACTACGCATCGCATCTCGACGGCCGGCTCAATGCCTTCGCGCGGACCCAGTCGCTGGTGACCCGCGATCCCGAGGGCGGCGTCGACCTCGAATATCTCGTGGTCGAGGAATTGCTGGCTTACAACGCGCGGGAGGGCGAGCAACTGAGAGTCTCCGGTCCCGGGATTCGCCTGCAACCGAAGGCCGCGGAGACATTCGCGCTGGCACTCCACGAGCTCGCAACCAACGCCTTGAAATATGGCGCGCTGAGCCAACGCGCCGGGCGCATCGACGTTACATGGCGCATCGACGATGCGGCCGAGCCACGGCAACTGGTGTTCAACTGGCGCGAACGCAGCGGGCCTGAGGTGACGCCGCCGCGCCGCAGGGGATTTGGATCCGATCTCCTGGAGCGGACGCTGGCGTTCGAGTTCAAGGGCAAGAGCACGCTTGAGTTCAATCCGTCGGGACTTCACTGCACGATCGCCATACCGATGAGCCCGCAAGCGATCCATACGCCGAGCATGGGGAGCTAGATGCATCCCCCGGTGCTCGAGGGGAATTTGGCGCAGCCGGTGATCCGGCGGCTCAACGCCATGCGGCAATTGTCCGAACGGGGAATCGCGTTGCTGCAACAGGCGATCCAGGACGGGCTGCACCGCGCCCGCCCGGGCGAAGACCTCGCCACCGAGGGCGATCCGGTCGACAGCGTCAGGATCATCCTGTCGGGCTGGCTCTGCCGCTACAAGACGCTGGCCGACGGTCGTCGCCAGATCGTCAATTTTGTTCTGCCGGGCGACAGCTGCGACGCCTGCGTTTATCTGCTGTCGGTGATGGATCATTCGATCGGCGCTCTGACCCCGGTCACCTATGCCGACATCAAGCGTCCGGCGTTCGAGCAGCTGCTGGCGAGCGACCGTTCGCTGGAGGAAGCGCTGTGGTGCGAAACCATGGTGAACAGCGCGATCCAGCGGGAATGGACGGT
Organism: Bradyrhizobium sp. UFLA01-814; assembly: GCF_046718885.1. Taxonomy (NCBI): domain Bacteria; kingdom Pseudomonadati; phylum Pseudomonadota; class Alphaproteobacteria; order Hyphomicrobiales; family Nitrobacteraceae; genus Bradyrhizobium; species Bradyrhizobium sp. UFLA01-814. The sequence goes on from NZ_JAQOSR010000039.1 coordinate 44,367, forward strand.
CAATATCGGGCGGCGCGTGGCGCTGGAGCGGGTCGCGCATCTGTTGTGCGAACTCTATGAGCGCCTGCTGCCGGTTGGAATGATCGACGGCGACTCCTGCCTGTTTCCGATCACGCAGATGGATCTCGCCGATGCCACCGGGCTGTCCGTGGTCCATGTCAACAGGACCCTGCAGGAGCTGCGCGGCGCCGGCCTGATCGTGCTGCGCGACCGCATACTGACGATCAACGACCTGAAGCAGCTCAAGGACACGGCGCTGTTTTCGGCCGACTATCTGCACACCAAGCGGCGCGGCTGAGACGCGGCCGGTGCGGCGGGCGCGAGAGACGCCGCAGGCGTTCGCCGATGCGATCCTTGAAATGTCGCAGCAGGGCTAAAGCGGGCGCGGCGACATCGACGTTTTGCACAGCGCACTGACGATCTGAACATGACAGTGATTTGTCACGACGAAGACAGCGCGACGGTCGGCCGCGCAAGATTTGGATACGGCTGATAACATACTTGAAACCCTCTCGCGCCGTCTCGCGCTATGATGCGGTTCAATCCACGAGGGCAGGGAGGCAATCATGCTCAATGGAGAGACGGCGGCTGTGCTTCGTGCAGTGCTCGACGAGGTCTGCGGAGACGTGCCGCGCTCCGATACGACGAAGCGGACCAACGTCGCCTCCGGATTGCTGCAGGCCGTTCGCGAGGGACGCTCGTCAATCGATGAGCTGCGCATCGCAGGCCAGGCCGCGTTGCGCACCGCCCCGAGCATGTGGGGCTAAGCGGTCTGATCGGGCAATCGCAGCGGCATGATTGTGCGTCGCACATTTGCAGACGTTAGTGCCGGAACCCGTTGCGAAGCGCAGGTTCTCGCGAGCTGACGCGCCGACCGGCCGTCAGCGCAACCAGGAGAACCCCGCTACGACCCCAGCTCTCCACCCCTGAGCTGGGGTCACTTGTGTCGAACAGGTGAGAGTGGAGCCACAGCGATCGAGCAGTGCGCGTCGAGGGCTCCTCGATCTCGTGCGCCGGTCACGTGCAGCCGCCATGATGGTGAAGGAACGTTCAGGAAAGTTCCGATCCTGTTCCTGCAACATGCGCGGACGCCAGTCGTTGTCACGGTGTACTGGAAAGGAGGATGCCATGACGAAGCTTACTTACGCTCTTGCCGCAGTGGCGGCACTCTCGATAGCGGCACCGACCGTTGCGAGCGCGCAGGGTGTGGGCATCTATGTCGGCAGCGACCACGGCTACTACGGCAATCGATATTATGGTGGCCCGCGCGTCGACGTATACCGGCATGACCGGGGCTGGCACCACGGCTGGTACAACCATCATCGCGACTACTACCGCAACCGCGGCTTCGTGATCCGTGGTCATGACTGGGACGATTAACGGTGCTGGTCGCACGTCGCGATAACCAGCTCGCGACGACCGATTAGGGCCTCGCTTCGGCGGGGCCCTTTTCATTGGCGTTACCGCATCGCGCCGGTTCGTCAGCGTAGGAACCTTGGCTGATCCACCAAATTGTCAGGACGGGACGAGGCGGACGGAGGAGGTTTGCATGAACCAGTTGATTTATCTGGTCGGACTGATCGTGGTCATTTTGGCGATATTGTCGTTCTTCGGGCTGCGGTAGGCACATCATGGATAACGAGCGAGGGCTTGCCGTGTCCGCCGCCAACAGGACCGGGCTTCGGCTGCAATGGAGCCCGGTCATCGCCGGCGCGCTGGCTGCCGCGGCGCTGTCGGTGATTTTGATCGGCTTCGGCGCCGCGGTCGGATTGGGCGTGAGTTCAAGCTCGCCGACATGGCGCGACGCATCGGCCGCGCTCGCGTTGTTGTCGGGGCTGTATTTGACCCTGCAGGCGGTGGTGAGCTTCGGCGTCGGCGGCTACATCGCCGGCCGGGCGCAGCGCGTGATTGGCGCGACGCCATCGGACGAGATCGACAGCCGCGACGGGCTTCACGGACTGACCGCCTGGGCGCTCGCCGTCATCCTCGGTGCCACAATCGTCACGCTGGTTGGCCTGTCAACCGCGCGCCCGGTGGTCCAGAACCGGCCATCTGCGACGGCCGCGGAGCCGTTGCTGAGCGCCGAGCTCGACCGTCTGTACCGGTCGCTGCGGCGTCCGGCCAATCTCGATATCGGCTATGAGCGGGCGGAGGCGGGCCGCATCCTGCTGACGAGCTCCGGCCGCAGCGGCGTCAACAGTGACGATCGCAGCTATCTGATCCAGCAGGTCGCGGCCGCGACCGGTCTGGCCGCGGCGGAGGCGGAGAAGCGCGTCGACAGCGTGATGGGCGATGCCAGGACCGCGATCCAGCGGTCGCGGCGCAGCGCGGTGATTCTGGCATTCTCGGTTGCGGCGGCGCTGCTGTTCGGTGCGGTCGCCGCGTGGGCCGCGGCAGGCGCGGGCGGCCGTCACCGCGACGGCGCCGCGTTGCCGGAGTGGATGGGCGGCAGGCCGACGACGGCCGTGCCGATTATCTGATGCAGTTGTGAATGTCCTTCAAGGGAGACGATGATGGCAACGATCTTGGTGATGGACCACTCCGGCGATACGAGGCAACAATTCGATCCCGATAACAGCGAGCAACTGGCCTGGGCGAATGCCCGCTTCGCCCAGCTCACATCGGACGGCTACACTGCCGCAATTCGGCAGGCGACCGGAGAGGCGAGGTTGGTCCGTGCGCTTGATCCGACCGCCGAGGAAACCCTGTTCTATCCGAGGCTGGTGGGCGGCTGACGCCATGCTCGCCCGTCTGCGCGAGATGCCCCTGCGATCCGCGCTCCGAGGAGCCGCCAGCACGCTGCGTGCGACGCTGGCCGCGATCTGGGATCGCTGGAAGGCGTATGAGCGAATTGAGGCGCGCGGACTTGCGCTGCTGTCCGCGTGGCTGTCACCCGAACAGCGGGCGCAATTCGAAAAATACAATCGCTTCGACGTCATCGGCTCGGAGTCCGGCAAGCGATACCGGATTTGCTACGGCACCTCGACCAACGTCTACGAGATGGACGGCGGCGACCGCATCGTGCTGGGCTGGTGCTTCCGGCCCGTCGGCTCACTGGTGGCGGGCGACGTCATGCTTGCCCAGAAAATCGCGCTCGAAACCGACGAACGCGCGACGCTCATGGTCGCCAAGCCATTCCCGAGCTCCATGCCACCACGCGCAAATCTCCCTCCGGTCAGTTAGCGCTCGGTCCGCGCCGCCCCGCGAGGCGCGAGCTGTCGCGCGTTGCCGGGGGAGGAACGTCGATCTTCCTGCCGGGTTGTCGGGTGCCAACTTGCTACGGACCTCGCCATGCGCGTCAACACCCGGCCGTCTTCGCTGAGCCTGATCTTCCGCTCCTACCTTGCGGACTTGCGGCAATGGCTGGGGCGCCTCGCGACCGGCTACGCGCTGGCATGCGGCGTCATGCTGATCGGCGCGGTCGCTCTCCTGGTTGCGATCGGGATCGGGGTCGCCGCGGCTTTCCACGCCCTTGAAGTGCATTACGGCATCTGGATCGCATATGCCGCGATCGGGGGCGTCTTTCTCCTCCTCGGGATCGTGGGGTTGGTCGTGGGGCGCGTCCTGCTCGCGCGTCCTGCGCCGGCGGTGCCGAGCCCGGGCCGACAGGCCGACATGCTCAAGCGCGCGATCGCGGTGCCCGTCGCGGCGCGGCTGATCGCCTCCAATCGGACGGGAGCAGGGGAGAGCGTAGATCCCACCACCCGGGCACTGGCCGCCGGGGCTGCAATCATGCTTGTCGGCTGGTTCGCCGCATCGCGCGCCCGGCGTCAGCGCGACGCGATCCAGGACTAGCGATGGCGCCACGCAATTGGACCAACGACCTGATGCTCGCCGGTGCAACGGCTCTGGCGACCTTGGCGATCTCTCGCCAGCTCTCCCGATCGGAGCGGTCGTCCGCGCGGGAGCAGGGCGTCGAACCCGTGCTGGCCGAAACCCGGGATCGTGGACGGCTTGCCGGCACGCCGCTTGAGATTCCGGCTGCCGGCTGGAAGGACATTCTGCTGCGCACCTATCAGCAGATCGACGAGGACCGCCTGCTGGCCACCGCGGCCGGCGTCGTGTTCTACGGCTTGCTGGCGATCTTCCCGGCCATCACCGCGTTGGTCTCGAGCTACGGCCTGTTTGCCGATCCGTCCACGATCTCATCGAACCTGCAGAGCCTGGCGCTGATGCTGCCGGAAGGCTCGTTTGCGATCGTCCAGGACCAGATCGCCCGCGTGCTCGCGAAGGGGACCTCGACACTCGGCCTGACCTTTGCCGCCGGCCTGCTGATCGCGATCTGGAGCGCCAATGCCGGCATGAAGGCGATCTTCGATGCGCTCAACGTCGTCTATGACGAGAAGGAAAAGCGCGGCTTCGTCAAACTCAACCTGATGTCCCTCGCGTTCACTATCGCCGGGCTGATTTCCATCATGCTGATGGTCGGAGCGGTGGTCGTCGTCCCGCTGCTGCTGCAGCAGGTTGGACTGGGCACGACGGCCGAGCTCGTCATCCGGCTCGGACGATGGCCGATCCTGGTGCTCCTGCTCCTCACCGCGCTTGCGGTGCTTTACCGCTATGGCCCGAGCCGAACCAGGCCGCGCTGGCAGTGGCTCAGCGTCGGCGCCGTCGCGGCAGCCGTGCTGTGGCTGGCCGGTTCGGTGCTGCTCTCCTGGTATCTGGCGAACTTCGGCGATTACAACGCGACCTACGGCTCGCTGGGGGCGGCCATCGGCCTGATGACGTGGATGTGGATGTCCGCCATCATCGTGCTGTGCGGGGCAGAGCTGAATTCAGAGATCGAGCATCAGACAATGCTCGATTCGACCGAGGGCTGCCGCAAGCCGCTCGGAGCGCGTGGCGCAACCATGGCCGACACGGTCGGCAAGGCGTCGTAGCCGCAGCAGACCCCGCATCCAGCAATGAGCATAGGAACCAATGGCATGACCCGGGCTTATGCCAAAATGGTTCAGATCAACGTGCTGGAAAAACCGATCGAGCGGATCAAGGAGACCTGCGAGCTGATGGGCATCGCGGACAGGTTCGACCGCGCGCTTCCCGAGCTCGAGAACTTCCTCGAAGCCGAGATCGCACAGGGCGAGGTCCGCGAGTCGAAGCTGACCTTTGACGGGCTCTGCTACCTGCGCCAACTGCTGGCGCAGGCGTGAGGTATCGACATGGCATTCTCGGAGGAAATGAACCGATGCGTTGAGACCTGTCTGTCCTGCTACAAGATGTGTCTCGCCACGGCCATGAACCATTGTCTCGTCACCGGCGGCAAGCATGTCGAGCCGGCACATTTCCGATTGATGATGGCCTGTGCGGAAATGTGCCGGACGGCGGCCCATTTCATGCTGATCAACACCCCGCATCATAAGCACACCTGCCGGGAATGCGCCGAGATCTGCGGCGAATGCGCCGAGGATTGCGATCGCGTCGGCGGCATGGACGAATGCGTGGCGATGTGCCGCGCGTGCGCGGAATCCTGCCGCAAGATGGCGGCCTGACGGCGCGGGCTCGCCGTTCGGTCAATCGGAGCTGACGTAGTGGGCGCGCCAGAGCAGCGCCGTGACGATCAGGGCGATGACCCCGGCGGCAATCACGATCCACGGTACATAGTCGGCCATTGGCGCACCTGACGGTCCGCTTCGCGAGCCAGCGCGCGAAGCGGAGCCGTGTAAGTCTAGAGTTGCGCGTGCTGGGTGGTCGGGCGTGAGATCTGGCTGAGCGCCATGCCCGTACCATCGCTGGCCTGGATCAGGGCGATATCCCCGAGGGCGATGATTCCGACCAGGCGCTTGTCCCGGCTCAGCACCGGCAGGCGCCGAACCTGGATCGCACCCATGTTCTGCGCGATGTCCTCTAGCTCCTGATCCTCGAAACAATACTTTACCTCGGCCGTCATGACGTCGCCGACCCGCGAGTCGGGGCCGCGACCCATTCCGATGCCGCGAAGCGCGATGTCGCGGTCCGTGATCATGCCGACCAGGCGCTCGCCATCGGCAACCGGCAGCAGGCCGACACCGAGCGCGGCCATCGCTTCTGCGGCATCGCGCAGCGTATCGTCGGGGGTGCACAGCTGGACGTCCGGTGTCATCGCGTCGCAAACCTTCATGCTAGCCTCTCCATGTGGCCGGTTGCGTCAACGGCCTAACGATGCCGCCCGGAACGGCGTTCCTAACTTTGTCGCCGCGGCCAGGACGCCGGCGACCAACGGGAACGAAGCGCAGGCGCCAGCCGGCCGTGGTGCTACTTGCCGTTCTCGGTGGTCACCTCGAAGGACCTGACGATGGATCGAGCGGTGGATCAGCCCTCGCTTTGAGGCTTGGTGATCCCGTTGCGCTCGGCAAGGTCGGCTTCCCAGCCGAACACCGAGCGGCCGTCGAGCGCAGGAGAACGGGCCCGCTCGTTCGCGACAAACGCCTCGAAGGAGGAGCCGGTGGCGGTTCGTTCCAGCCTGCGGGCCTGATCGTCGAGCCGCTTCAAGGCCTGCATCTCCTCGTCGCGGCCGAGCTTTGCCTGCTGCACGGCCGACTTCAGCACGCGGATGGTCTCGTCATAGACCTTGATCGGCACCGGGAAGGGGTGACGGTCCTTGCCGCCATGGGCGAGCGAGAAGCGTGCCGGATCGCGGAAGCGGTAGGGCGTCCCGTGAACGACCTCGGCGACCATCGCGAGCGACTGCACCGTGCGGGCGCCGACGCCGGGCGTCAGCAGCAGCTCGGGAAAATCCAGCGGCCCGCGATCGGCAGCCGCGGCCAACGTGCCGTGCAGGCGGCGCACGAACACGTCGCTCGAGCGCACGTCGTGATGCGCGGGCATGATCAGGTGCAGGAGGTCCGGCTGCGCGGTCGCGCTCTGCGTCAGCTCGGCATATTCACGCGTGATGCCGTCCGGCCCAAGCGCAGCGAGCAGATCGAGCTGCGCCTGGCGCGAGCTTTCGGCGCGGTGATCGGTGAGATTGACGATCTCGCCCTGCGTCGGCCCGTCGATCGCGCTGTGCGGCTCGTCGACGAAGCTGCGCAGGCCCTCGGAGTGCCAGTGATAGCGGCGGGCCTGCCGCTGGTCGCCGTTCATGCCTTGCTGGACGACGGTCCACTTGCCGTCGTCGGTGACGAAGAAACCGTGCAGGTAGAGCTCGAATCCGTCCTGCACCGCGGCGCTGTCGACCTTGGCCACCAGCCGGCTTGCGCGGGTCAGGGCGGCACCGTCGAATCCGACGCGGTCGCCAAGGGCGGACAGTTCATCCGGCGTGCGGCGCGAATGCTTGCCGCGGCCGCCGCAGACGTGGATTCCGAGCTCGCCTTGCAGCGGCGCCAGACCTCGCTTCAGCGCACCGATGACGCTGGTGGTGATGCCGGACGAGTGCCAGTCCATGCCCATCACGGCGCCGAACGACTGGAACCAGAATGGATGCGAAAGTCGCTGCAAGAAGGCATCGCGACCGTGATGGTGGACGATGGCCTGGGTGATGATGCCGCCCAGCGTCGCCATGCGCGCCGCCAGCCATGGCGGCACGCGGCCGCCATGGAGCGGAAGATCGGCGCTGCCGGTGCGTCGGGCCATCGGGCTCCCAGATGCTGAATCGGCGTCCAATCTACCAGCAAATGCGAGCGTGTGTACAAAGCGGACGTCGCTTCATTGCGCGTCTCGTCAGGCGGCTTCGGCGTTGATGCCGCTGACGGCGAGCTTGGTGAGCGCTTCATCCGTCTTCTTTTCCTCGGCCAGGGTCTGGTCGATGAGCTTGACCGCATCCTTCATGCTGAGGCGGTTGGCCCACGCCTTCAAGGTGCCGTAGCGGGCGATCTCGTAATGCTCGACCGCCTGGGCTGCCGAGCAGGCCCGCGTCGAGCGCCGGCGTGTCGGCATACTCCTCCATGATCTCCTTGCCCTCGTCGATGATCCCCTCGATGGCGTCGCACTTCTTGCCGCGCGCCGGCTTGCCCATCAGGTCGAAGATCTGCTCGAGCCGCTCGATTTGTCCTTCGGTCTCGTCATGATGCTTCTCGAAGGCCGCGCGCAGGTCGTCGGACCCGGCGGCCTTGGCCATCCGCGGCAACGCCTTCAGGATCTGCTTTTCCGCGTAGTAAATGTCCTTGAGAGTATCGAGGAAGAGGGCGCTGAGATCCTTGTCCGGCATTGGTCGCTCCGTGTGTTGGGTGAATAGTCCGGAGTGCCAACACGAGTGCGAAAAGCAAGTTCCTATCCTTGATCGATGCGTGGCAAAGCGCCTCGTCGGCCGTCGCGCATTCAAGCGCGCTACGATGGAGCTTGGTCGGATTGCGAGGTCTTGATTGCGAAGTCTTGCCGCAACGCGGCTTCGGAACGAAGCCTCGGCCGGCCCGTTGGTCGGTCTCATCGTTCAAGGGAGAACCGCGATGGATTGGAATCGTGTCGAAGGCAACTGGAAGCAGGTCAAGGGTAAGGTCAAGGAGCAGTGGGGCAAGCTCACCGATGACGATCTCGATGTGATCGACGGCAAGCAGGAGCAGCTCGAGGGCCGTCTGCAGCAGCGCTACGGCTATGCCAAGGATCAAGCCGCCAAGGAAGTGAACGACTGGTATGGCCGCCAGAAATGGTGAACCGGACCACGTCAGGGGCCCCGCTTCGGCGGGGCCTTTTGCGGCCTGGGCGGCTGACCCTGCGTGTGACGGCATGCGGTCGGCGCGCGCTGGAATGAGCGATGGGACAGCTTCTCAGCCCGCCGGGTCCGCGCGCGGCGCACCTTTGCATCGACATGCAGCGACTGTTCGAGCCGGGGGCGCCCTGGGCGACGCCCTGGATGGACCGCGTGCTGCCACGCATCGTCGAGCTGGCGCAGCATGCACCTGAACGTACCGTGTTCACCCGCTTTATTCCGCCGCGCTCGAAGCACGACGCGCGAGGGAGTTGGCGGGCTTATTACGAGAAATGGGAATGCGTGACCCGCGAGCGGCTCGATCCGGAGTTGATCGAGCTCGTGCCGGCGCTCGCCGCCTGTGTACCGCCGGCCGCCATCGTCGACCGGCCGATCTATAACGCGTTCGGCAATGGGCGCCTGCAAGCTCATCTGGATGCGCATGGGATCGATACGACCATCGTGTCGGGCGGCGAGACGGACGTGTGCGTGCTCGCCACCGTGCTGGCCGCGATCGATATCGGCTATCGGGTGATCGTGGCCGAGGATGCGCTGTGCAGCTCTTCCGATCACAGCCATGACGCGCTGCTGCAGCTCTATGCCGAACGCTTCAGCATCCAGATCGAGGTGGCATCCACGGCCGATATCCTCCGGATGTGGACCCTCGACGACTGAAGCGACAACGCGCCGGTCGGGCAACATCCCAGACGAGGCGTCCTGGCATCAGGGCAGTCGGAGCAGGGGTGGCAACACCTACTTGCTGGGGTTGCGCTTGGGACAATTTGTGCTGCCGTTCTTCGAGTTGCCGAGCACGAAGGTGCGATCCAACCCACGCGCACTCATGATCCTCTGCGGGCTGACCGGCTGATGGTACCGTGGGCGGCGAAGTCATGGTGACGCCGTGCAAGCCAAAACGCACGCGGTCGAGCGATGAGCCGCTGGGACGTGGGACCGGCCGTCGATCTGCGATCGGTGCAATGGTTCCTGGGATGGCTGTCGGCCGTGCGACGAAGGTGAGCGGACCGTGAGCGGTCTTAGCTGCCCCATATCCGTAATTCGCATAAGGTATATTATGGAATATTTATATCTACAATTAGATCAGATATTTAGTGGGAAATCTTCGCACTGGTCCGCAAGTTGGCGTGCGTGCTGATGTACCCAAGCCGGTCGTCCGGCCCGTGCCGATGCCGCAGCGATCCACGCGCGCGCATCTCGTCTGAAAGCCGATATTGCCGCCGCGTACGGACGCTGCAATAAGCCCCAGCTGTGCAGAGATCGCTGGTGACCCCGCGGCATCAGGTCCGTATAGGATGGCATCTCAGAACAACAACAAGCCTCTTGAGGGAGCAACCAATGAGCTTTTCACGACGCACGCTGCTGAAGGTTTCCGCCGCTTCCGCCGTCCTCGGCGGGATTGGCGCGCCCTATGTCGCGCGCGCCCAGTCGGCCGAGTTCTCTTACAAGTTCGCCAACAACCTGCCGGAGTCGCATCCGTTCGTGGCGCGCGCCCGGGAGATGGCCGCGGCGATCAAGACCGAGACCAACGGCCGCTTTGACCTGCAGGTGTTCCCGAACAGCCAGCTCGGTTCCGATACCGACATGCTGAGCCAGGTGCGCTCCGGCGGCGTCGAATTCTTCACGCTGTCCGGCCTGATCCTCGCGACCCTGGTGCCGGCCGCCTCGATCAACGGCATCGGCTTCGCATTCCCGGACTATCCCACGGTCTGGAAGGCCATGGACGGTGAGCTTGGCGCCTATGTGCGCGGCGAGATCAACAAGGCCGGCCTCGAGGTCATGGAGAAGATCTGGGACAACGGCTTCCGCCAGACCACGTCGTCGACCAAGCCGATCACCGGTCCTGACGATCTCAAGGGCTTCAAGATCCGCGTGCCGGTGTCGCCGCTGTGGACCTCGATGTTCAAGGCGTTCGATGCATCGCCCGCTTCGATCAATTTCAGCGAGGTCTATTCGGCGCTGCAGACGAAGATCGTCGAGGGCCAGGAGAACCCGCTGGCGCTGATCTCGGCGGCGAAGCTCTACGAGGTGCAGAAATACTGCTCGATGACCAACCACATGTGGGACGGCTTCTGGTTCCTGATGAACCGCAGAGCCTGGGCGGCGCTGCCGGACGATATCAAGACCATCGTTGCCAAGAACGTCAACGCGGCGGCCGTCAAGGAGCGTGAGGATACCGAGAAGCTGAACGCCACCGTGAAGCAGGAGCTCACGGGCAAGGGGCTCGTCTTCAACCAGCCCGAGGTCGGGCCGTTCCGCGACAAGCTCCGCACCGCCGGCTTCTACGCCGAGTGGAAGGGCAAGTACGGCGACAAGGCCTGGGATCTGCTCGAAAAGTCCGTCGGCAAACTGTCCTGATTAATCAAGCAGGAGGCTTGCCATGGCTCATGTCGAGATGACGCCGGCCGTGGCCGGCGAGGCGGCGTCGCAGCCCCCTCGCCGCCGCTCGGTTCTCGGTTCCATCGACGCGGCGCTCGGGACGCTGGTCGAAATCCCGGCGGCGATCCTTGTCGTCGCCGAGGTCGTGATCCTGTTCGCCGGCGTGGTGTCGCGCTACGTGCTCCATGCGCCGCTGATCTGGTCCGACGAACTGGCGTCGATCCTGTTCCTGTGGCTCGCGATGCTGGGCTCGGCGGTGGCATTCCGTCGCGGCGAGCACATGCGGATGACGGCGCTGGTCGCAAGCGCGGGACCGCGGCTCTGGGCCTATCTCGACGTCGTCGCGACCTGCGCCGCGCTGGCGTTCCTGATCCTGATCGTGCGGCCGGCCTATGAATACGCCTACGAGGAAAGCTTCATCACGACGCCGGCGCTGCAGATATCCAACACCTGTCTCTTATACACATCTCCGAGCCCACGAGACTTAGGAT